>JAGLCE010000039.1 GCA_023146365.1 Endozoicomonadaceae bacterium | reverse complement strand
TTTGAAGTCACGGATTCAGGTAAGATATTAATCAATTAGCCAACTGTAGACCTTAGTGTAAACCACCACAAACAAACAAGCCCATGCTATCAACGCAATCTTGTTGTCATACCAAAACACGGCAGGGACGATACTCACCAGCGATAACGCCCACAGGTAAGGCGAGGTTTTACTATTATTCCACACCTTATTCCCATCAGGATTACCAGCCACTATGACCTTATGTATTAGCGTATGTAGGTGGAATGCATCAGGCTGGCATGCTAATGTGCCGTTAATTACTTTCCTCCGATAGATGCTAAATAGCAGTTCATACATTGGATACATCATTAATAGCAATACAAACCAATTAGACAGCTCCGCGTGCCTACCTACAAGCACCAGTCCTATCATCGACAATATAAAGCCAACAAAATATGCTCCACCATCTCCCATAAATAACTTGCCTTTAGGGAAATTTAATATAAAAAATCCAAGTAAAGACGCCACCAGTAACACATTCAACTGCACAATTACCATATCATTTAACTGATATGAGACTACTGCCATCGCTGCTGACGACAGCATCGCATACCCAGACATTAGTCCATTGTATCCGTCAATTACATTCACACTATTCACCGCACCGCCTACCACCAAAAGTGTAAACGCCAGACCAATCAGTGGATAAGACAACAACGCATCCGTCCAAGCAAAGCCCAAAGATGAAACGCCGACACGCTGACACATCGACATGTCGACATCAACGTAAAAGAAACACACGCTAATTGAACCAAAAATAATGACCAATCGCCAAAAAGGAGAAATATTCGCCGTAAAATCCTCAATCAACCCAACAGCAAACACCGGCACAGCGACCAACAAAATCGGCAACAGCACCGTCTGAGCCTCCGCAGGCAACAACCAGCAGCCCACTGCAAAACTCAAAAACACTGCCAATCCACCGACATGTGGGGTCGGATTTTCATGGCATTTTTGCACGCCTATTAAATCATGCTGGTTCAAAAACCACCCACACTTTATCGCCAATACCACGATTAATAGAGACAAAAGTAAAGATAATCCGAAAGCAATCAAAAAAAACTGCATATAACACCTCTAGAAACCTCAGCATAACTCAACATAAATCGATCATATTCTGGTAAAATATCAGCATGCAAAAATCTTTCACAACACACTCTTTCACAACACACTCTTTCACAACACAGCCCAAGTTTTTCGTCTCAGCCACTGAGCTAAATCATCCAATTTTTCATAGTCTTGATGATATGGAAGCGTTGTTGGACTGGTCGGATATTGAAAAGCTGATCTCCTCAATCTATACCTAGGCGAGTGCGGCTTTCTGTCGTGTTTATGGCTGTATCAACCCCTTTTCGAATCCATCCTGAAGTGATTTTTGTCGTCTGTGTTGGGTGAGTAGCACCCATGAAAAGCAACACACCATCCTTTGCTAGTGCAGCCTTCAAGCCTTTATCGTATTCCACAAACTCAACCTGTTTATCAGAATTAAACTTATGGGGTACTTTCTTCAGTTTTTTGTAAGTGAAGCCTTGTTGGTGAAGCCACTTTTTCAGGCCAGACAGTGTATATTTAACATTCCAACACACTGAAATATAAGCGACGATCTGACGGATATGAGTATAGGTTTGCTCAGAGATATGCTTGATTAATTGATGAGTTTGCTTGTTATGCAGATGACTTTCGCTGCCACCATTTTCAGGCTTTAGTGTTTCTTTTTTCAGGTAGTCATCCAGATGACGGCTAATGCTGAATTCACTTTTTCTCAGAGTCTGAGTAACAGATGATGCGTAATAAATGATGTATACCAATTTTCTGACACCAGCAATACCGCCTTGATGCGGTCACACTCTCGGATATCATGCACTTTTTTATGGCGTAATTCCAAGGCCATTTTTTTTGCTGTGAGGTAATGGTGATTTTTGACTTGGTCGTATAGTGAAGAAAAAAAGCCTCAAAATCAAGCATCTTCAATGATGACGGATATATTGATGAGTTTGAGTTTTTGTCGGGAAAACGTGTGTCACTTACTTCTGGCAATCTAGGTTTTGACACTGCAAGCAAAGAAGAAGGCAAAGCATGTTCATCAATTTCGGGTATTGAAACAATCGGGAAAAAACAAGCAAAAAGTAATTTTAAGGCGCATGGTGCTTGTAAGTTTTATATCTGCGATTTTATTGATTCTGTCACGCAATTGCCTTGCAATAATAGATACAAACATAAACCCAGCCTCGTAAGACACGCTCTATACACTTTGACAAAAATGCACCCTATACCTGCCCTTAATGCGACCAGATATGCGATCAGAAGGCCGACCTGATAAAACACAAAAATGAGATCCACACTCGAGAGAGCAGATGCCATATATCTGTACAATCTGCGGAAAAAAATTCACCCAGAAAGATCAGCTTGAGATACATAATCTAATTCACATTGGAAAGCAGCCCTATATCTGCGAAATATGCACATTTGCCTGCAGCCATTCGAGCAACCTAAGAAAACATTATAAAAGCTTGTACCGTTCCATTTCAGCTTCCCGTCGCCATTGATCGGAAAGTGATACTGGGACGGGCTTTGTTGCACGGACAATAAGAGTACCAGTTTCTGAATAGCCGGTGTTTTGGGTGATAAAAAAAACCGTCTGTGATATCCTGTGCAGGTTTACCAAGTCACTGAATGTTATCGGGGTTCGACCGTTTGGATCAGCAATACGGCAGATCGGCTGAGAGGCTGATATCTGTTGTCCGCAATTGGTACTCAACCGATGATTGAACCGACCCTGAAAAATAGTTAGAAATCGTTGGTCAATAGGCAGGCTTGTCGGGCGCCAAGCCAGGCAGCAACTGGACAAGAGATTCGTTTGTGCCTGTTGACCCGTTAGCCTTTATGGATGGTAGGTCTGTCCGGCGGCTCATCTGTAGCTAGGAGTATTGGGCGTTTATGGTGGATACTGCGAACGAAGTTTTGCCGGTCAATATCGAAGATGAACTGAAGCAGTCGTATCTTGATTATGCCATGAGTGTCATTGTTGGGCGTGCCTTGCCCGATGTTCGTGACGGCCTCAAGCCTGTACACCGCCGTGTGCTGTTCGCCATGAGCGAACTGGCTAATGACTGGAATAAACCTTACAAAAAATCCGCGCGCATCGTCGGTGATGTCATCGGTAAATACCATCCCCACGGTGACTCAGCCGTTTATGAAACCATTGTTCGTATGGCGCAGACATTCTCCATGCGTTACACATTGGTGGATGGTCAGGGTAACTTTGGTTCCGTTGATGGTGATTCGGCGGCGGCCATGCGATATACCGAAATTCGCATGGATAAGATCTCCCATGAGCTGCTGTCTGATCTGGATAAAGATACCGTGGATTACGTGCCCAACTATGATGGCACGGAACAGATCCCCGAGGTCATGCCGACCCGTATTCCCAATCTGCTGGTCAACGGCTCCTCTGGTATCGCTGTCGGTATGGCGACCAATATTCCTCCGCATAACCTGACCGAGGTGGTCAGCGGTTGCCTGGCCTTGATCGATAATCCCGATCTCACGGTTGATGATCTGATGACCTACATTCCTGGTCCGGACTTTCCAACTGGAGCCATTATTAACGGTAGAGCAGGGATTCTCCAAGCCTATCGAACGGGTCGTGGTCGTATTTATATCCGTTCTAGGGCGGAAGTATTGGATGACCCGCAGCGTAAGCGTCAGATCATTATCATTCACGAAATGCCTTACCAGGTGAATAAGGCTCGTTTGATCGAGAAGATTGCCGAGCTGGTGAAGGAGCGCAAGATCGAAGGGATTTCTGAGATTCGTGATGAATCCGACAAGGATGGCTTGCGGGTGGTGATCGAATTACGTCGGGGCGAAGTGGGTGAGGTGGTTCTGAACAACCTGTATGCCCAGACCCAGTTGGAAAATGTGTTTGGCATCAATGTAGTGGCGCTGGTCGATGGGCGGCCAAGAACGCTGAACCTGAAAGAGTTGCTGGAAGCGTTTGTTCTTCATCGTCGCGAGGTCGTCACCCGTCGAACGGTCTATGAATTGCGTAAGGCTCGTGAACGTGGACACCTATTGGAGGGGCTGGCAGTCGCCCTGTCGAATATTGATCCGATCATCCAGATGATCAAGGACTCGTCCACTGCTCAGGAAGCGCGTGAGCGTCTTATGGCGCAAGGCTGGGATGCAGAGTATGTGCAGAAAATGCTTGAGCGAGCTGGAGCTGGAGGTTCTGGAGAAAGCGCCTGCCGTCCCGATGAACTTCCGCCTGAGTATGGCGTTCGAGGAGATCTGTATCATCTGTCGCCTGCGCAGGCGCATGCCATTCTTGAGATGAAGCTGCACCGGTTGACGGGTCTTGAGCATGAAAAACTACTGACTGAATATCAGGAGTTGCTGATCAAAATCGCTGAACTGAGTCTGATTCTCGCGGACTCAGAGCGACTTATGAGCGTCATTCGTGAAGAGTTGCAAAAAATCGTTGAAGAATTTGGTGATGAGCGCCGTACGGAGATCATCAGCTCTCGTCGAGACCTGACCGTTGAAGATCTGATCACTGAAGAGGACATGGTGGTCACCTTATCCCATACGGGTTATGCCAAGAGGACGTCGTTGGCGGAGTATCAAGCTCAGCATCGTGGTGGACGTGGCAAGTCGGCGGCATCCGTGAAGGAAGAAGATTTTGTCGAACATATGCTCGTGACCAACACTCACACCCGTATTCTTCTGTTCTCTAGCAAGGGTAAGGTGTACTGGTTGAAAGTCTATGAGATTCCACAGGCTGGTCGTACTTCACGAGGTCGTCCGGTGGTGAACATTTTGCCGCTGGCAGAGGACGAAAAAATCACGGCTATGTTGCCGGTGGAAGCGTTCATCGAAGGTCAATTTGTCTTCATGGCGACACTGCGCGGTACGGTCAAAAAAGTGCCGTTGATACAGTTCTCGCGTCCCCGCCCTTCTGGTTTAATCGCGCTTGATCTGAACGAAGGGGATAGATTGGTTGGCGCTGCGATTACCGATGGTGAACGTGATGTCATGATGCTCAGTAATGGCGGTAAGGCGATTCGCTTCAAGGAGACTGATGTGCGCGCCATGGGGCGTACAGCTCGTGGCGTGCGTGGTATACGCCTTGCGGAGGGTCAGTATGTCATTTCACTGATCATTCCTGATGATGAAGCACATATTCTGACTGCGGGTGAAAATGGGTATGGCAAACGTACCGTGGTCAATGAATTCCGTCTGACTGGACGAGGTGGTCAGGGGGTGATTGCCATGCAGTGCAACGAGCGTAATGGTCAGATGGTCGGTGCAGTACAAGTGTCTGGTAGTGATGAAATCATGTTGATTTCCGATCATGGTACACTGGTGCGCACTCGGGTTGAGGAGATTTCGGTAGTAAGCCGTAATACTCAGGGTGTACGCTTGATCCGCCTCTCCGCTGGTGAGCGTCTGGTGGGCGTAGAGCGGGTGGATGAGCCGGAAGAGGGCGATGCTCCAGAGTCCGAAGGTGATGTTCGAGAGTCTGATGCTGAAACGGACTCGGACACCACTGAATAATGTTAAGCGGTAGACGATTGGTTGCATCGAAACCGGTGTAGCCAGTGAGGTGTTATAGTGCGAAAGGTTGTATAAATAATGCCATAAACGCTCAATATTCAGCCATAAAGCAAGCTTTTTCGAACTCTTCCTGCCCCATGGGAATAGATAAATAAACGTGCGGTAACGGTGAATAACAGGCAGTACCGTCATGACAAGAACCTTTAATTTCTGTGCGGGTCCCGCCGCACTACCTACTGAAGTCCTTGAGCAGGTCCGCAGTGAAGTGTTGGACTGGCAGGCGATTGGCATGTCAGTCATGGAGACCAGTCATCGTAATCCTGAATTTATGAGGGTGGCCTTAGAGGCTGAACAGGATTTTCGTGACTTGCTATCCATACCAGATCATTACCGTGTGCTTTTTATGCAGGGTGGTGCCACTGCGCAATTCGCTACTATTCCTTTGAATATCCTCGGTAACCGGTTGTCTGCGGATTATCTGGATACTGGACACTGGTCGTCGAAAGCGATCAAGGAAGCTTCCCGTTACTGCCGTGTGAATGTGGTCGGCAGTAGTCGTGACAGCAACTATCTCACGATTCCGAAATCGGCCGAATGGCAGTTATCGCCTACTGCGGCCTATGTTCATTACACGCCCAATGAAACCATTGGTGGTTTAGCCTTTTCGGAGATTCCAGAAACGGCTGATATCCCTCTGGTAGCCGATATGTCATCGTCTATTCTCTCCTCGCCACTGGATGTCAATCGTTTTGGGCTGATTTATGCCAGCGCCCAGAAAAACATTGGCCCAGCAGGCATTACTCTGGTGATTGTTCGTGAGAGTCTGCTGGGCTATGCCTCTGACGCTTGTCCATCACTCCAAAATTACCAGTTGGTGGCGGATAACGGATCGATGTTGAATACGCCGCCCACCTTTGCCTGGTATTTGTCAGGATTGGTGTTCAAATGGTTGAAGCGACAGGGTGGTCTGGTTGCGATGCAGGTGTTGAATCAGCGAAAGGCGAATAAGTTGTATGCAGCGATTGATGGTAGCTCTTTTTACAGTAATCTTGTTGATCCAGCGTTTCGATCCATTATGAATGTCCCTTTCAAAGTGGCAGATGATACGTTGAATGATGTTTTTCTTGACGAAGCGGCTGATACAGGGCTGATGAATTTGAAAGGGCATCGAATTGTCGGTGGTATGCGAGCCAGTATCTACAATGCGGTACCGGAAGCAGGGGTGGATGCATTGATTGCGTTCATGGCTTACTTTGAGCAACGTTATGGCTGATGGCTGATGGCTGATGGCTGACGGCTGACGGCTGACGGCTGATGGAGGTATGGTGTTGTGAATGACAATGAGTGGCGGGTGGTGTAGATGGGGGATCAGGAAGAAGAGCTAATGAGGCTAAGGGATAGAATCGACACTCTTGACGGAAAGATTATTGAACTGATCAGCTCACGTGCCGCAGCGGCTCAAGAGGTGGGCAGAGTCAAGGAAGTTGCTGGCGTAGCCAATGCTTTTTTTTATCGTCCTGAGCGGGAAGCCCAAGTGTTACGGCGCATCATCGCATGCAATGATGGCCCTCTCGATGATGAAACGATGGCTCGATTGTTTCGAGAGATCATGTCGGCTTGTCTGGCGCTGGAGGGTTCTGCTTGTGAGGAAGACAAAACATCCATTGTTGATGCGTAACTGAGCGGGCGCGTTATCCTGATAGCAACGGATTTGAATTAAAAGCAGCGCTGTCGAGTCAGTGTGGCGTTTAAGATTCCACGGCTCTCAGATCGTACGGTTCTGAGTCTTGAGCTGTTGCTGATAGAGCTGGTTTTATTGGGATGTCGGCTGATCTAATAACAGTGATGACGAATGTCAGCGGGTTGTCGCTGATGCTTTTAAAACGTTCAAGTATCTGCCCGACGCATCCAGGATGCTCGGAAATCTGATGGTTGGACTAGCGCACATTTCGGCAGTTTGCTGAAAAACTAAGCGTATCTGAAGAGAGCTATGACAGACAATCCATTGACTTATATTACTCGACCAGGCGGTTCCGTGTGCGGTGACATTCGTCTGCCTGGTGATAAATCCATCTCCCATCGCTCCATCATGCTGGGCGCCCTTGCTCAGGGTGTTACAGAGGTCGATGGTTTTCTGGAGGGGAAGGATGCACTGGCAACCTTACAGGCCTTTCGAGCTATGGGGGTGAGAATTGATGGCCCGCATAATGGACGTGTGACTATTTATGGCGTAGGGTTGCATGGCTTGAAGTCGCCCACAGCTCCGCTTTATCTGGGAAATGCTGGTACGGCTATGCGCTTAATGGCTGGCTTGATGGCGCCTCAGCGCTTTGATGTTGAGTTGACGGGTGACAAGTCGCTCTCCATGCGTCCGATGAGACGGGTGGTTGAGCCGTTGCGAGATATGGGTGCGGTCATAGAAACAAGTCCGGAAGGGTATCCGCCGTTAACGATACGTGGAGGGTGTCTACTAAAAGGTCTCTCTTATGATATGCCTATGGCGTCGGCTCAGGTAAAGTCTTGTCTGTTGTTGGCTGGGCTTTATGTAAAGGGCGAGGTCTCTGTGACTGAGCCAAGCGTTACCCGTGACCATACGGAGCGCATGCTGCGTGGCTTTGGCTACCCGGTGACCGTTGAGGGTCATCGTGTGACGATCAGCGGTGGTGGCGTGTTGAGGGCGACAGCCGTTGATATCCCCGCAGATATCTCGTCGGCTGCTTTTTTTATGGTGGCCGCAAGTATTGCACCTGATGCTGACCTGTTACTGAGACATGTCGGTGTTAATCCTACCCGTACTGGTGTTATTGATATTCTGCGCCTTATGGGAGCAGATATTACGATAACCAATGAGCGGCTGGTGGGTGGTGAACCGACCGCTGATATTCGAGTTCGCTCAGCGAATTTAAAGGGTATTGATATTCCGAAAACGCTGGTGTCGCGGGCTATTGATGAGTTTCCTGTACTCTTTGTGGCTGCGGCCTCTGCTGACGGTGTTACCGTGCTTCGCGGTGCTGAAGAGTTGCGTGTGAAGGAGAGCGACCGTATTCAGTTAATGGTTGACGGTCTTCAGGCGCTGGGGGTTGATGCCCAATCATTACCCGATGGTATTGAGATCTCCGGTGGAGAGATGGACGGTGCGACCATTGAGAGCGGTGGTGATCATCGTATCGCTATGGCATTTTCAGTGGCGGGACTACTGGCTAAGGGTGAGGTTATTATCAGGGAGTGCAGACAGGTTGCTACCTCTTTTCCTAATTTTGTGGAGCTGGCCGATTCGGTTGGTTTCAGGCTTCAAATGATTGAGGAGGTTTGATGTGATGAAAGACAATGTTCCTGTTGTTACTATTGACGGTCCTGTCGGATCAGGTAAAGGAACACTGGCCCGTTGTTTGGCTCAAGAATTGGGTTGGCACCTGCTGGATAGTGGTGTGCTCTATCGGTTAACGGCGTTAGCTGTCGTTAATGGTGAAGTCTCTCTTGATGATGAGAGCTCCCTTAAGACGTTTGTGGCTAATCTTGATGTCCAGTTTCTTGCGGAAGGCGGGATGATGCTTGACGGTGAGCCGGTGAGCAATATGATTCGTACTGAAGAGGTAGGGATTCGGGCAGCACAAATCGCTATGCTGCCGAACGTTCGTCAAGCACTTCACTCACTGCAACGCGCGTTTATTGAACAACCAGGTTTGGTGGCTGACGGACGTGATATGGGTACCGTGGTGTTTAGTGATGCCGATATCAAATTTTACTTGACTGCCAGTGCGCAGGCACGCACGCAGAGGCGTTTTGCGCAGTTGCAAGGCAGTGATGTAAATGTTAGTCTCGATCAGCTTTTATTGGGTATAAAGGCTCGTGACGAACTGGATGAAAATCGGGCTATTGCACCGCTCAAGCCCGCAGAGGGTGCGATTATCATAGACAGTACTAAACTAACTATCCAAGACACGCTGAATGAGATGCTGACAGCCATGCGTAGTCGTGCTGTGATCTGAAAAACAGTATCTTTATTTGAATGGTGCTTTAGTTGAAGAGTGGTAATATCGCTCTCTTTTGAGTGTTCCTCAATATGGGCATTGATAAAAGAGAGTGAGTTGGGTTTTCAATGGATACAAGGTGGGGAGATCGTTTTGGCGACCGTCAATGATGCAAGTGCTTTATCTTGCGGCGAGTCGTGCAACCAGTGACGGACGTTAGCCCTCAGTGATAATTAACCCGTACAGGCTGGTGGTACGGTGAGAGTCATGCGAGATCATCAACGTCTTTAGCGTAAGATAATAAGCGTTGCTCTGTTCCGTTTGGCGGATTTAACAGGAATGATCATGACTGAAAGCTTTGCTGACCTCTTTGAAGAGAGTATGAGAGAGATTGAAATGAAGCCCGGTTCCATTATTGATGGCCTCGTGGTTGATGTTGATGGTGACTGGGTCACCGTTCACGCTGGACTGAAATCTGAGGGTGTTATCCCTGTAGATCAGTTTCGCTCTGAAAGCGGTGAGCTGACCGTTAAGGTGGGCGACACCGTTCAGGTAGCTCTGGATGCAGTCGAAGACGGTTTTGGTGAAACCAAACTGTCCCGCGAGAAAGCCAAGCGCGCTGAGTCTTGGAAAGAGCTTGAGAAAGCCTTTGAAAAGAATGATGCAATTAAAGGTCTTATCAGCGGTAAGGTTAAGGGTGGGTTCACTGTTGATGTCGGCACTATTCGTGCATTTCTGCCTGGCTCTCTGGTTGATGTTCGTCCGGTTCGCGACACGGCACACTTAGAAGGTAAAGAGCTGGAATTCAAGGTTATCAAGCTCGATCAAAAGCGTAACAACGTCGTAGTTTCTCGTCGTGCTGTTTTGGAAGCTGAGAATAGTGTTGAACGTGATCAGTTGCTAAGCACTCTGCAGGAAGGTCTTGAAGTGAAGGGTGTTGTTAAAAACCTGACTGACTACGGTGCATTTGTTGATCTGGGTGGTGTTGACGGCCTACTGCACATTACCGATATGGCGTGGAAGCGTATCAAGAATCCGAGTGAAATCGTCAACGTTGGTGACGACATTATTGTCAAGATTCTGAAATTCGACCGTGAACGCAATCGTGTATCTCTGGGTCTGAAACAGTTGGGTGAAGATCCATGGATCGCTATCAAAAATCGTTTTCTAGAAGGTGCCCGTGTCACCGGTCATGTGACCAATTTGACTGATTACGGCTGCTTCGTTGAGCTGGAAGAGGGCGTTGAAGGTTTGGTTCATGTTTCTGAAATGGACTGGACTAACAAGAATATTCATCCCCGTAAGTTAGTTTCTATGGGCGATGAAGTTGATGTTGTGGTGCTGGAGATCGACGAAGAGCGTCGTCGTATCTCCTTGGGTGTTAAGCAGTGTAAGCCAAATCCATGGACAGAGTATTCCGATAAGCATCAAAAGGGCGACAAAATTTCCGGTAAAATCAAGTCCATTACCGATTTTGGGATTTTTATCGGCCTAGAGGGTGGAATTGACGGTTTGGTTCATCTGTCTGATATTAGTTGGGATGAAGATGGCGAAGAGATGGTTCAGCAATACAAGAAGGGTGATGAAGTTGAGGCTGTTGTTCTCTCCATCGACGCAGCACGTGAGCGTATCTCCCTGAGTATCAAACAGCTAAATCCCGATCCGTTTGCTATATATGCCGACGCTAACCCTAAAGGCGCTATCGTTAAGGGTATTGTGAAGGAAGTGAGTGTCAAAGAGGCTGTCGTAGAGCTGGGCGAAGAGATCGAAGGTATTTTGAAAGCATCTGAAATTAGTCGTGACCGCATTGAAGATGCCACTAGCGTGCTGAAGGAAGGTGAAGAGGTTGAAGCGCGTATTGTAAGTATTGATCGTAAGAATCGTATCATTAGCCTGTCTATTAAAGCGAAAGACAAAGTTGATGATAAGTCTTCCATGAAAGAGCTGCGCGGTAGTAAGCAGAAAGAGCCTGCCGTAGCAGGTCCGACGACTATCGGTGATCTGATCAAGGAACAGATGAAAAGCAAGTAAGCTTGACTGATGCATGCTGAAGAAAACCGCCGATCTGATTGGCGGTTTTCTTATGGTTACCAGTAAGTTGCTTGATGATTAAGGGGCGCTGATTAACATAGAGTGTTAGGCATTCTTGTCGTTGTCAGGCTGTTACTTCTGTCGTTGGGCGGCTACTCTTGATGATGGATCGCGAGAGTTTTCTGGCCTGTTTCAAGTAATGTGCGATTTTCAAAATGCGATTTTCAAAGTGCGACTTTCAAAGTGGAAGTTAAAGGATGCAGTAACGCGCAGTGAAGAGGAGAGCATGTTATGACTCGGTCAGAACTAATAGAGCGTATTGCTGAAACTCAGGAGCAATTGATGCTCAAGGATGTTGAGTTAGCTGTAAAGGCGATTATTGATCAGATGTCCGGTGCACTGTCATCTGGCACACGGATTGAAATTCGTGGATTTGGTAGCTTCTCCTTGCATTATCGTGCACCAAGACAAGGGCGTAATCCCAAGACTGGTGAAGCGGTGATACTCACCGGTAAGAATGTTCCTCATTTTAAACCAGGCAAAGAGCTGCGAGATCGTGTGAATAGGGCAGCTAACGAGAGTGCTGGCCGATAACTTATTCGGGTGTTTAAAAGCATGGTTATCAGGTGGTTACGTCTTCTGTTGTGGTTGCTTTTTGCGGTAGCACTCTGTTTTATCGCATTTTCCTTTGTCATAGAAAATTCTGATGCAGTCACATTGGTGATTGTGGGTTATTCGCTTGCGCCAGCTTCACTTTCCAGCATTGTTGTTTCAAGTTTTATTTTGGGTGGTTTGATGGGCGTATTCTCCGGTGTCGTGATGGTTACACTGTGTCGCGTCCGGCAGGCTTTGTTGAGGCGAAAGAGTGAGCAACAGGAGGCGGAACTCAAAAAACTCAGAATGAATACCCTGAAAGGGTTGAGTTGATCTATGTTTGACCCTCTTCTGCTACTACTGATTTTGGTATCGATGTTAGCCGGTTTTTTTCTGGGTAACAGGCAGCGAAAACAGCATCGTTATCGTCAGTTTCACAATGATTCACTGAACGGTGAGTATTTTGTTGGTCTCAACTATTTGTTAAATGAACAGACGGATGAGGCGATTGAATCCTTCATAAAAGCGCTTGAAATTAATGTTGATACCATCGATACCTACATTGTCTTGGGGCGTCTGTTCCGGCGACGCGGGGAACTGGATAAGGCGATTCATACGCATCAGGATCTGTTGGCTCGCCCAAGCCTGACCCGTGAACAGTCGTTGCGCGTACAGTTGGAGCTGGCTCATGACTATGTCAAGGCGGGTTTATTGGATCGCGGTGAATCGTTACTTGAGGATATGCTGAAAACGTCTTGGTCAGGTTCGGATGAATCAGTCAAATTAATTCTGTCTGTTTATGAGCAGGAAAAAGAGTGGCAGAAGGCCATTGATATTATACGGCTGGTGCAGAAGGGGGGCGGTCAATATAATCTACAACTGGCTCATTATTACTGTGAGCTGGCAGAAGTGGCGCTTGAGAGTAATGATGTATTAACGGCTCGTAAGAATATACGGATTGCTTGTGCTCGTGATTGTGTTCGCGCAACGTTGCTTCTCGGACGGTTGGAATGTTCGATGAAGAATTATCGGGAATCCGCTCGTGTATTGCAGCGTATTTATCAGCAAAATCCGGTATTTATTTCTGAAAGCATCCCTTTGCTTGAGCACTCTTTCGATGCCTTGTGGTCTGCTCGTGGATTGTCAGTTTATCTTGAAAAATGTTTGCGCGAGTACCCATCGACCGCTGTCGTGCTGGCGTCTGCCAGATTAGTCGCTCGTCAGAAGGGGGATCAAGAAGCGGGGCGTTTCATTGTAGAACAAATTGTTAAGCGTCCTTCGCTGAAGGGGTTGAGTGCGCTCATTGATCTTAATATTCATAATAGTGAAGCGCGCCCCAAGCAGAATCTCATACTCTTGCGCGAGTTGACGGAGTGCTTGCTTGCCACTAAGCCGGTTTATCGTTGTAGCTATTGTGGTTTTGATGGTAAGGCATTACATTGGTGCTGCCCAAAGTGTCATGAATGGGGTAAGACTGAGCCGATTATGGGGGTTGAAGGCGAGTAGTTTTCGGTGATGGTGTACGGGTGTCTGATCTCTATTATATGCTTGTATTGTAGAGTATTCTCTTTGGAGATGGTTCATTTTTTGAGTGCATTGTCATCGTTCATCTTGTAAACTTGGTCGTGCATTACTCCTGTTTGTGCCCACCTGAAGGATGGCATTATTCATGATCTGCCCGAAGACTACTTGCCTATCCCCTATTATTGTTGCCTTGGACTTTCCTGACGTTGCATCAGCTATCGGTATGGCCAACAGGCTTGATCCGGCGATGTGTCGTGTCAAGGTTGGTAAGGAGCTGTTTACTCGTGCAGGGCCTGCGGTGATTGACGCTTTGCAAAGCAAAGGGTTCGACGTTTTTCTTGACCTCAAGTTTCATGACATACCGACGACCACAGCAAAAGCCGTAGGTGTCGCAGCAAGGATGGGGGTGTGGATGGTGAATGTTCACGCCTTGGGAGGTCGTCGTATGATGGAGGCGTGCCGGGAGGCGCTTGAGCAACAATCGTTGAAGCCGTTACCGTTGTTGATGGCTGTTACCATTCTCACCAGTATGAGTGATACAGATTTGCAGGAAATCGGGTTTAAGGCTGGTACGAATGAGATGGTGCAGCACCTTACGGCTTTAGTTGCAAATTCGGGTATGGATGGTGTTGTCTGTTCTGCGCAGGAGGCTTCGGTACTCAAGTGTTCTCATGGTGCTGACTTTAAACTGGTCACACCGGGTATTCGTCCAACGCACTCTTCTGCCGATGATCAGTGCCGTATTGTAACGCCGTTAGAAGCTATACAGAATGGCAGTGATTATTTGGTTATCGGTCGCCCTATCACTCAGGCTGATGAGCCGCTAGCTGTGTTGAAGGCAGTCCTTGTCAGTCTGAACTGATAATAGGGAGCAGTGCGTTTATGAATCACTGGTATGTGTTGCGTAGTAAAAGTCGTCAGGAGTTGCGGGCGACTGAACACCTTGAGCGACAGGGGTTTTTTGTCTATTGCCCAATGTTGGAAAAAAAGGGTATGAAGTGTGTACCTCTGTTCCCAAGCTATTTATTTCTTCAGTACAACGACCTTCAAGAGAGCTTTGAGTTTGACCGTGTTCGTTCAACCCGAGGGGTGTTGACATTTGTTCGGTGTGGTCATGAGTTTGCTAGGCTCTCTGATGAGCTTGTTAGTGATATTAAATGTCAAGAAGAATGGCAATCATCTCTTCCATGTTTCGAAATCGGTCAGCGGGTTGAATTTATAGAGGGTCCTTTTAAAGGTATTCAAGCCGTTTTTCAGTGCGAGAGGGGGCGGGACAGGTGCGATGTTCTGATTGGTCTCATTAATAGCAATGTTAATATGGGACTGCTTTCAAAAGTGTAATTTGTCTTCTTTGCGTTTCTTCTTATTAGATAAAAATGCTGCATAAAGAAACCCTGTTGTTGCGTACTGACAGAAACGTGTTTTCCCATGATCAGATGACTTATAAAGTCACTGATATCATCACCCGTTAACATGCCTAGATGCCTAGATGCCTAGATGGTAAGCGCCCATTTCTCGACGTACTTGTCCTTTTTTAAATGCTTATCTCCCGTAGGGATTAATGATCAGTAGATACAGAATCTAATTTACAGTTTCAGGCTCAGCGATTTCTTCAAGCTTTTTAAGTGCTTCATGGACATTCATACGCATACTCCTATCAGACAACAATAGCTTTCTAATAACATCAAGATACGGTCCTAGTTTATCGATGGTTTCTTGATTATTCATAAGAGTATCTACGTGATTTTGATATAGTGCCGCCACTTTTTCTGAATCTATGCTCTCTAGAGTCAATATACTCATACAACTTTCAAATATTGAGTGAGTTGGAGACTGCTTCATAATTATTTCATACAAGACCAATCCTAAAGAGTAAGAATCTACTTCACGAGCATCTGCGTTAAGGTGATGCAAATAGCCATTGTTTTTACATGATTTAATTATCTTGTTTGTTATTGTGTATCTATGGAGTATCATGTCTAGAGATCTTTCATGACATAGACGTGCATACATTTCTGGTGGCGAATATTTTACTGTCCCCATAAAGTTACTGTCTAATTTATTAAAATACACTGGCATATGCTTTTTCGTACCTTTGCACATGTCAGTAAAGTGATGAGCTGTACCAAAATCGGCTAACAACCAATTACCGTCTTTTTCCAATATGTTTTGTGGATTAACATCTAAATGAGCATAACCATTCTTATGCATATAATCTAAAGCCCTAGTTATTGATAAAATACAGTTATGCTTTTCTTTAGGGGGCATCTCATTATCACCCTGGAGTTTTTCTAATAGTGAGCTATCTGCCAATTCCAAAGGGATGCCAGCAGGTTGTGTTTCAGGCATATCTACAACATCGAAATCGTACTCAATAGAAGGCTTACCATCTTCTAGTGCGTCTTGTTTTTGTAATTCCTCAATATCTTCCTTGGGCAAAGGTTCCACTTTAAAAGAAACCATTTTAGTCGCTGGAGCATCATTTAATCTAAATGATACTTTTTTGATCAGGTTAGAATGTTTCAATGCTTTTAGAGCTTTATTTTCTTGACAGTTAAAATATTTTTGTAGTCTAAGAGTTTCTTTATTGTTTTTGTTCGAACTTTTATTCGCTAATGTAGAAGTGTTGTCGTAATTAACTTTGTAAGCAATGTCGACGGATGAAGATTCGAGAATTTTTTTTGAGTTTGTTTGATCCTTTATAAGGGTACCTGGTTTAGTTATAGTTGCTTGGCAATGTAATATTTGGCTGAAACCTCCTGTGTTTATGAGGCGGGCATTTTTTAAAACATGTGTAACGATAAATTTTTTCCTTAATTTTTTAAATTTTCTAATATTTAACCGATTGCGTAGATACATTTTTATTTTTTTAAAACAACTAAGACTTTACCAAAACAACAAGTTTTTGTTTTTATCCTATTAGGTTTGTGATCAATTTCATTGATGTTAGGTGATATGGGAAGCTTATTATTAGTTATACTTTGAGTATCCATATGAAACCCTCATAATTTAAAGTCGTTATTAGGTATATAGAGCGTACTGTTATGCTTGAGGCCATATTATGTTAGACTCTACTAGACACAAAAAAGTTCATTTTTTAGTTTCAACATAAACTATACTTCGCTGGCCTATGTCTGAAGTGCAATTCTGCCCCTGCGGCACTGAAGTAGATTATGAGCACTGCTGCGGTCAATTTCACTGTGGCGCCGCACGACCGGAAACGGCGGAGCAACTGATGCGCTCCCGTTACAGCGCCTGGGCACTGCAACTGATTGACTATCTTATTGCTACTACTTGGCCACGCCAGCAGCGGCAATTGCAGCGCAAAGCACTTGAAGAGTGGGCTAATGCAACAGAATGGCAACAACTGAAAATCGTGAACACTCTTCATGGTGACACGGACGACACAACCGGCGAAGTGGAATTTCATGCCACATATCGCTTAAAAAAAAATGGTAAAACCGATACGCATCAAGAACGCTCTGCTTTTATCAAAGAAGATAATCAATGGTATTTCATTGTTTCTACCACCGTCACAGGTCGGAACGATCCATGCCCTTGTGGGAGCGGCAAAAAATACAAGAAGTGCTGTATGCCATAAATTGACCATTTTTATCGCTATTCAACATTTCAGTCATCAGTCATTTTTATATAGCAATAACGACCCTGTTACTCTGAGGGTACTTAGAACCAATGTAATACTGTCAGAATAATGAAATGACACGCTAGACGTATCAAGATACAGGAAAGTAATTTAGTCGAAAGAACGCCTAAAGCCACATTGAACTTTTAAAATATTTATTAGTCAAACGTAACCTAGATCGATATAAATATAAATATTTCTATATTAATATGAATTAAGTAACGATGGATTAAGGAGTGATATGAATATTCTTGGCGGTATGTTTAGTAATATAAATAATCATATAAAAGAAAAACAATCTGACGATCATAAAGATAAATCTAGTTATCGTGACATTGCTGATCGAGTATTCTCAGCGCGAGCATGTAGAAATATCATTCATATTAGTAGGCTTGTTCCACCAAAGGCAGACATGGCCGTTCGACGATTACCAGCAAAGGCATGGATTAAAATCTTTAGTGTTAGTAATATGCCTATAAATCCATTCATGAAGTTTCCCATTCTATTACTTCCAAAAACAATATGTAGTAATATAATTAGTCAATTGGATATACAAGATATTATTAGTTTGTCCATGGTTTGTACCACTACAAAAAAGATGGTCGATGATAATTATGACATCTACTACAATAAACTGACTTTAAAATTATTACCAGTACGTCGGGCGACAATCGAAAATATTATGCGAATAGCAACGGATAAATATCTCGTTATTTGGATGCATCAGTTTTATAAAAGCGAAACGATGGCAAAACAGATTGTAAAAGACGGGCCACCAATCGGACTTTACAATCATTATTGGTTTGAACTCTCCAGCATGCTAATGGATTATTGTAAAATCTTTACTGTAGAAAAAGAAATCACCATTATTGCAGAGAGCAAGATAGGATTAATCTTATTCAGCAATGATTCCAGTCATATATTGACCATGAGCGATGATAATAAAGCAACTATTTATAGTTATAGCAGTAACTCGGACTATAAATGGGAAAAATCATATTCCATTGAAACTATTCATACTTTCAAATCAGGGAGCATCAGTTTTGATGCTCGCCATATAGCGATCTCCATTTCACATTCAAATGCAACTTTAGGAGATAAGACCATAAAAATCTACAGCATCAATTTGGACGGGACGTGGACGAATACAGGCTCCTTGGGGGAGGAATTCCGTAGCTGCATTGTCAATTTTATCCCCAATAGCAACCATCTAATGGCCCATGGAAAGAATCATAAACTAATATTTTACAGAAAATACTTGAACGAGAACGGGAGCTTAGCATGGTCGCGTATCAACACCATTATCGATGATGTAGATTGCGCATTAGCCTCTTTCAGCTCCAATGGCAAACGTATGCTAGCCACTTCCATTCCCACTTACGTCACAAAAATTTTAACAATGAACTCGGATGGAATGTTAATAGAGGAAGCCTCTATTGATAACTGTCTCATATACCATCTTTCTGTCTATGAGGAGAAGATCACGCTCCCCTATTTTAACGATGATGGAGACCAGTTGGCGATGCCAACGCAGAAAATAGGTGACGATGAGGATTACCCTGTACAAATTTATAGTAGGGATCAGCTGCAGACATGGACGATGACATCCTCCATGATTCATAACGCTATGATCGAATCATTGGCTTTAAAACGTATCAATAACAAGCAGTTTTTGATCATCAAAGATAGGCTATCCGTACACTTCTACAGCATGAGTTTAGACGGTATCTGGAGTAATAAATTAAAAATTAGGTATAATGATATTGGATCTTTTACCACTTTCAGTGCAGATTATTGCCATATGGCGATGGCGCCATGGGTCAATGGTGAAAATGATGATAATAATTTTTTTGCATGCATCTATAGCTTGGATCATAATGCCGAGAAATGGACGCAGGTAGCCAATATTTTCCATTTGGGACCAATGATTAACCTCACCTTTAGTCTCGATGGTCGTAATCTGGTGACCCACAGTGCTGATGGAGAGATCCAAGTCTACGGTAGGAATTCGCAGAACGCTTATTGGACGAAGAAAACCACCATTGACGCTGAAACTGTAGACGGCTCTCAATCCCCCTTCTTCAGCAATGATAGCAGGTACGTGATAACTAACGATTGCAATAACGTCACAATTTGGAGCCTTTCTTTGAAAGAGTGTTTTAATGGCAGTGAAAAAGATATCCTTCCGCCTAAGAAATTAGGCAATTGGAGTTTAGCTAAAAGTTCATTTTTGCCTTGGCGATAGGCCAGTTTTTCAAAAATTCTTCCATGGTACTTATGTTTATATCTATAGCTTTTTGTACTTCTTGGCTCTTTTCCATGCTTCCTGCCTTTTGAATGGCCATCACCCTATCTACACTCACATTGCCCTTTGAGTCCATATCTCCTCCATATAAACTCATTATGCCAATGGCAATGTTATTAAGGTTTTGCGTCGTTGAAGGGTGCTCTTTTGCTTGCAAACAGAAGGCGTGCATTGCATTTAATACATCAAAAAACATCATTTTATCATCCCAGCTTTTTAATTGATTAAACACTGTAGTATATGACTCTTCTGTAGTGCCTTTTATTTGATAGTCTTGTATAAGTCGTTTTTTAACGTGTCCGGCAAGAGCATTAACATCTTCAAGGGTAGAGTTACCGTGATTATTTTTCAGCTCTGTGAACAACTTATTTGAAACCTCCTGATTTAACTGATTTACTGATGGAGTGGCACCTGGCACTCTAAACATTTCAGTCTTTTTGTTTTTGCTATTTTGTTCTATCTGACGCTTAATCAGCTTGCCATTTATGCAAGACACCCACTCTTTAGGTGTATCTTTTCCTTCAATTTCTTTTAGCTCTTCAATTGTATATCCATCAAAAATGTCAGAGACTCTCATCATTAGGGCAGACTGATGTTTTGGAGATAAATGCTCACTTTGAAGCTCTTTTAGCTCATCAAGACCGCAGGTAAAGCCTTCTAGCTCATCAAAATTGTCTAGATCATAAAAATCGTCTAGCTCATCAAGACCGCAGGTAAAGCCTTCTAGCTCATCAAAATTGTCTAGATCATAAAAATCGTCTAGCTCATCAAGACCGGAATCATTTAAAGCCTTCTCTGCCAACTCGGGCCTAGAATCCTTACTGTTTAATGGCGACGATAATGTATTCCCATGCTTTGTCGATGTATGTTCAACTAAGCGATCTGCAAGTTTACGAACTTTACTCTTTGCGAAATCAAGTGCTTTTTTTGCAAAATAAAATACTCCTTTATTAGGATGTGTATCGTTAATTTTGGACGTTGTTTGTGATTTCTCTTCTCCTTTGCTTAACGCTAATGAGGTATCTTGCTGTTTGGTTGCTGTGCTGTTGTTTTGTTTAGTTTTTAAGTTTGTTGTTGCTTCGTTTATTGGTGTCATGCGCCGTCTCTTTACTGCTCGTCGTATAGGTGAATTTCTAGATAGACCACCTTGTGAAACGTCATTATTAGCTTTAGCATGACCTCCTTCAGTTTGTGGCTTATTTGAAGATTGCTTTTCCCCGTCTATTGACTTTGACGATAAGTTGTCTGGTTTATTCTGTTCGTTTCTATTTTTTTTGGCTTCAAAAATGCCTGTTGCCTCGCCTGTATTTTTGCCACAAATTTTTTTGACTGGTTGTCGAATAGCGACTGCGCGAGATCGTATAGTTCGAACCTCGGAGTGGTCGCTACTTTGTCTGACATCACTTTTCTCTTTACTATCGATTATTTTTGTAGTATTTTTTTCGACGTTAATGGATTTGTCTTTAAATTGGCCTGTCTCATCAATTTTTGTAGTTTCTTGTTGTTTTGATACAACATCTGATGTTAATGGTGGTCCCTGATTACCTATTATTTTTGTCACAATCGTGTTCCTGTTTGTTTTTTGAGCTTTACACTTCGCTATCAATGAGTATCTGGTGACGAACCGGCGCTGTGTTGCCTTAAATCCGTCATACACTCTTTTCTGCTCATTCGTTTATGTAGACAAGCCTTCGCTAGCATGCCATATTCATATAGGCTTTGCTACCCATGTCAAGAGAGTGTAATGGCATTCCCTATTAGAGGCTGTCATTATAAGAATATAGGTGTTTTTAATACGTTATCGGGTTTGATTACACTTACTTTTTGCTTGAATCCACTCACACTTGGTCGTCGATCAGGGAGCGGGTTGGCCATGGATGGCAAGCTTTCACATCTCTGAATTCGTGATTTCAGCGCGGAAATACGGCCACTATTCTCTCACTTCCCTTGAAAAAAACTGAGTATGATGAGGTTTTTGTCTACTGAAAATGGGGAGTTATGACGTATAATTCCCTGCGACAAGGTGATACTTCATCGGTTTGCCATATTTGGCGTGTGTCGCTTGTTCTCAGCTTCAATAAGTAGGTCGAAAATGTCGTTCGTATTGATACTTTTTTGTGGAATTAATGTATTTTTAAGGTGGTTATCTAATGGGTGCATCTGGTGGGGTGCCTGTCGATATCAAGCTGCATCGTAAAAGCGGCTTACTAGAGTTGTTTTATGGTGATGGAAATCATCTGGCACTCAATGCTGAATTTTTGAGAGTTTACAGTCCTTCTGCCGAAGTCCGTGGTCATGGTGTTGGTCAGGAAGTTTTGCAGACAGGTAAGAAAAATGTGAAGTTCACCGGCGCGGAGGTCGTTGGCAATTATGCAATCAAGCTGATCTTCGATGATGGACATGATTCCGGTCTCTACACGTGGGAGTATCTCTACGATCTTGGCGTTAACCATGTCGATTATTGGCAGAACTATCTGGATCGATTGAGTCAGGTAGGTGCTTTAAGAGATCCTGATGTCAGACCAATTAACATTCTGTTGTGAATCTCTTTCTAGATTGTGACAGTAGCGATACGTAGGTCAAGACATTGCCTGACAGGAACGCTAGAATAACTCACCCTGATCTCTGTACTGTTGTTTTCTGGATGAATCATGACCGACAAACGCTCAAAAGATACTACTCATTTCGGCTATCAAACCGTTGACAGGGATGACAAGCAAAAGCGGGTGGCTGATGTTTTTCAGTCAGTGGCTGGCAAGTACGATCTAATGAATGATCTGATGTCGATGGGCGTTCATCGGTTGTGGAAGCGGTTTACCATCGAAATGAGCGCAGCCCGTTCTGGTCAGAAAATACTGGATATTGCAGGTGGAACAGGGGATTTGACCGCAAAGTTTTCAACGATTGTCGGTAGCTGCGGTCAGGTGGTTCTGGCGGATATCAGTGATGCCATGCTGGCGGTTGGCCGCAACAAACTCATGGATGCGGGTATCTGTGGTAATGTTGACTATGTTCAGGCGGATGCCGAATGCCTGCCTTTTCCAGATAACACCTTTGACTGCATCACTATTGCGTTTGGTTTGCGCAACGTCACGGACAAGGATAATGCGCTGCGTTCCATGAATCGGGTGTTGAAACCTGGAGGTCGCCTGTTGATACTGGAGTTTTCTAAAATCAACAACCCCATGTTAAGCAAGCTGTATGATGCGTACTCTTTTATGGCTCTGCCTGTGATGGGCAAGCTGATTGCCGGTGATGCTGAAAGTTACCGTTATCTGGCAGAATCCATCCGAATGCATCCCGATCAGGATACCTTGGAACAGATGATGAAATCCGCAGGATTTGTTCAGACGGATTATCACAATATGACCGGTGGCATTGTTGCTCTGCATAAAGGGATCAAACCATGACACTGCTGGCAAGCATGCCCGGCACTGCTGCAAGAATGGCGCTGGAGCAGGGACTGAGGCAGATCATGAAGCTGGATCCTGTGACTGCCAAACGTTTCGCTGCACTGAATGGTCAGGTGCTGAAAGTGGCTTGTACCAGCCCTGACATGGATATCTGGCTGGTATTCACCGAAGAGGGCATTGAATTACGCGCATGTTATGAGTGGGTCGAAGAGTGCGTGATTTGTGGTACTGCATCGGCATTGTTGAAACTGGTCGTCAGTGATAACCCGATGAAAACGCTGTGCAGCGAAGGGATTACCTTGGCGGGAAAGAGCGAATTGTTGTTGAGCATTGCTACTATCATGAAGCAGAGTGAATTCGATTGGGAAGCGCTTTTGGCTCGTTACAGTGGCGGTATAGCTGCGCAAGCCATTGGCCAGGTGGGTAGAGTAGGGGCTGCTCTATTCGGTGATGTTGCCACCACCGCCCGACTCAATCTCTCTGAGTACCTGCAGGAAGAACTGCGGATATTGCCGCCCAAGAATGAAGTCGATGCTTTTCGTGATGACTTGCATGGGCTGCGATTGGCTGTCGACCGGTTGCAGGCAAGGGTGGAACGTTTAATGGCAAAGGCGCAACAGAAAATACAGGGTGTCTGATCGGTGCAGCAGGTTTTTCGATTATTCAAGATAGCGTCAGTGGCCACCCGTTATCGCCTGGATAACCTGGTTGACAGTGAGCCACTGCCTTTTTATCTCCGCTGGTTTCTCAAACTGTTGCCTTGGTGTTTTATTCCCTGTTTATTGTCCCGTGGGGAGCGGCTGCGTCTGGCACTCATTGAGCTGGGGCCTATTTTTGTCAAATTCGGACAGATCCTTTCTACTCGGCGAGATCTGTTGCCGGATGATATTGGTGATGAACTGGCAAAGCTGCAGGATAGCGTGCCACCGTTTTCGGGTGAAGAGTCCGAATCTATTATCCATAAAAGTCTCGGCAGGAGACCGGCAGAGCTATTTGCCACGTTTAATCGTGAGCCGATGGCGTCAGCCTCCGTGGCTCAGGTGCATGAAGCGACGTTGCATAGTGGTGAGTCCGTGGTAGTCAAGGTGATCCGTCCCGGTATTGAGAAGACCATTCGGCAGGATATGTCGTTGCTGTTTTTAATGGCCAACATACTGATACGTATCTCAAGTGATGGGCGGCGATTACGGCCTGTTGAAGTGGTTGCCGATTATGAAAAAACCATTTTTGATGAGTTAAATCTGCAACGTGAAGCTGCTAACGCCTCGCAGCTACGCCGTAACTTTCTGGGTTCTCCATCATTATATATTCCACGGGTTTACTGGGATTACTGTAGTCAGAAAGTCATGGTGATGGAGCGTATCTATGGCGTTCCAGTCGCTGACATTGAAGCCTTGGAAGCTCAAGGTACTGACATGAAGAAGCTGGCGGAACGCGGAGTGGAGGTGTTCTTTACCCAGGTGTTCAGAGACAGTTTTTTTCATGCAGATATGCATCCAGGCAATATCTTTGTCTCCTTTGATCATCCTGAAGATCCTCAATATATCGGTGTGGACTGCGGGATTGTCGGCTCACTGAGGCCGGAAGATTTGAGCTACCTCGCCCGAAATTTGCTGGCTTTCTTTCATCGTGATTACCGGATGGTGGCACAGCTGCATATCGATTCCGGTTGGGTTCCGCAGGATACCGTGATCAATGAGTTGGAGGCGGCAATCCGCACGGTTTGTGAACCGATCTTTGAAAAACCGTTGGCGGAAATCTCGTTTGGACAGGTGTTGTTGAATCTGTTTTCCGCTGCCCGTCGTTTCAACATGGAAGTGCAGCCTCAATTGGTCTTGCTACAGAAAACACTGCTCAATATCGAAGGTCTTGGTCGACAGCTATATCCACAACTGGATCTTTGGGCGACGGCTCAGCCTTTTCTGGAAAAGTGGATGAAAGATCGAGTCGCACCGACGGGCGTTTTGCGCAGAATCAATGAACAGATGCCTCAGCTGATTGAACAGGTACCGATGGTAGCGCATCAACTCATCCGCGATCTGCATGAAATCCGTGGTCAGCAGGAGCGCATACTTAATCGACGAGAGTCATCAGGCCGTGATGGCTGGTTCCGATTGTTCGGTGCTGGCGTACTGGTTCTGGCCGTCGCCGCATGGTTACAGCCAGATTGGTTGGCGACCATCAGTTGGGAGCCTTTTTTGCTGGGTATTGCTGCTGTGTGCTTGCTGAAGCCGGGAGGCAGGAGTGAACAATAATGAGTCAGTCCGTATGGCTAGCTGTCGTTCACTGGGGTGAAGATGGTCTGATATCGGCACTGTGCAGGATGCATAAACGGGCTACATTTTAATAATGATATCGATGAACCTTGCATGGCTGGAGCTGATCGTGAGGGATTAGCGTGCTCTATGGATCCCACGCTAGTCAGGCGGGTTGACGAAAAGGTGAATGCTTCGATCATCTACCGTCGCTAGATGATATCCAGATGGATTATGATGGTGATACCCTGCTATCTGATGTGAAACAGGAAGTGAATGTGATGAGTGACTGTATCTTTTGTAATATTTGCAATGGTGCCATTCCGGCGGATATTGTCTATGAAGATGACCATTGTCTGGCGTTCCGGGATATTCAGCCCAAGGCGCCTATTCATCTGCTGGTGATTCCGCGCAAGCATGTGGTAAGTTTGGATGACCTGACGGATGAGGATCGGAATCTGGCCAGTCATATGCTGATGACGATTCCCCATATTGCTCGACAGCAGGGGCTTGAAGGTGGCTACCGTACCGTGGTGAACACCGGTAAGGGCGGTGGTCAGGAAGTATTTCATCTCCACTTTCATATGCTGGGTGGTGGTCTGCCGAAGCAGCTCTGATGAGTCTGGCTTTGATCTGTTGAACCAATGCCGGTGTAACAAGCTGGAGGAATTATTATGGGTTTGGGTGGAATCAGTCTCTGGCAGTTATTGATCGTACTGCTGATAGTGGTGATGGTGTTCGGAACGAAGCGCCTGCGCAATATTGGTGCTGATCTGGGCGGGGCGGTGAAGGGCTTCAAAAAGGCGATGAATACTGAAGCATCGGACATGCCAGCAGAGATCTCCTCTGATGAAAAGGGCACGCTGGGACGAAATGCGACCTTTACGGCGCAGCATGAAACATCCGGAGAGAGACCATCTCGGGAAAAGCCGTCGTAATTAGGTAACAGAATAGTGTTCGATATTGGTTTTTTTGAATTGTTGGTCGTAGTCGTTGTCGCTCTGATTGTGCTGGGGCCTGAGCGACTGCCGGTCGCTATTAAGGTCAGTGCCGTGTGGGTGGGTCGGTTACGCCGCACTGTTCAGTCGATTCAACAGGAGATTGAAAAAGAGATCAATATGGATGAAGTTCGTCGTGATATTCACAACGAATCGGTTATGGCTGAACTGAAAAAGAGTCGGGATAGAGTGCAGAAAGAGGTCGAAGATCTCAACCGTCAGATCGATGCAGCAGAGGACACATCGACTTTATCCGACAGTTCGCAGCTGACAGCGGCAAACGGTGACGGCCAGACCGACAACAGTGGCAGTAAGATAGATCCATGACAGAGCCTTCATCAATGGACAATCAGCGGCCGCTGGTTCGGCATTTGCTGGAACTGCGAGAAAGTCTGCTGAAAAGTGTCGGCATCATATTGGTGATTTTTCTTGGACTGTTTTACTTTGCCAACGATATTTATGTGTTTGTTTCAGAGCCGTTAAGAGCTTATCTTCCTGAAGGCGCCAGCATGATTGCCACGGATGTGGCATCGCCATTTTTAACACCCTTCAAGCTGACACTGGTCGTTTCTGTCTTTCTGGCCATACCGTTTCTGCTGCATCAAGTGTGGACGTTTATCTCACCAGGACTGTACCGGCATGAGAAGCGCATTGCGGTGCCATTATTGTGCACCAGTGTTCTGTTATTTTATGCCGGTGTGGCGTTCGCCTACTGTCTTGTGTTCCCGCTGGTGTTCGGGTTTTTTACCCGCGTGGGGCCAGAAAGTGTTGCGATAATGACGGATATCAACCGGTATCTTGATTTCGTTTTGAAGATGTTCTTTGCCTTTGGCTTGGCCTTTGAAATACCGATTGCGACAGTCCTGCTGGTTTGGTCTGGAATGGCTGATGTGGCGTCGTTGAAGGCTAAACGCCCTTATGTCATTGTTATCTGTTTTATACTTGGCATGTTACTGACACCGCCAGATGTGATCTCTCAGTCTCTACTGGCAATACCGATGTGGTTATTGTTCGAGATCGGTATTTTATTTTCCAGACTGGTTCAGAAATGTGATGATACCTAGAACGAACAACCAGCGTTAAATCGTTTTATCATTGAGTTTGAACACCCTCAACTGATAACACTTTTTTAAAAATACTCCCCTAGCAGCTTCCATTCTTTATACGACACTGAAAACAACCGCAATGACACGGACTGCGGGCAAGCGTCATCAGGCATCAGCTAACAAGGGTGAATCGATCGTGAGTTTCGCTCACTGGACATCAAAATTTAATGTGTCACATTGGCACTGAAGTTCGAGTTTTTTATTAATTGTTCAACTTCCTTTAAATCATATTTATCAGCAGAGTCACTCTCAATCAAAAAAGGCTTTCCGTTGCAGGGATTTATACCCTGATAGTTTAACACATTTGACATCTCTTTAGATATTTCATTGGCTATAAACTCTTCACTGTCATTTGACAAAGTGTTAAGTCTATACGTAAAAACAGCAGCATCCATTTTAGTTTTTACAATTAAATAAGGTTTTTTAGCTTTCTTAACAGCCATAGCCATTTCAGGCATTACACTATAATTATAATCCTTATGCTTCATACAAATGTCTTTATCACTTAGAATGACGACTGCATCAAATTTATCAAAACGAGCGCATGTGAAACGTTCTTTTAAATATAAATAATGTGGTAGTTTACATAGTACAACAGACTTGTTAAGTTCGTAGAAATCGGTGACTCCTTTTGGCCTTTCTCCAAAATCATAAAGAGGTACGGCATCGATATCATTAACATTTTTCCCCCTTATTGCATTAATAAAGCTAGCTTTTCCACAGTGATCATCCCCATCGACTGCCACTTTGAAATGGTTTTTATATTTTTCAAGATTGTCAGATAAGTCTTTCCTACCCTTTTCGGCTTCAGCTTCAGCTTCAGCTTTAGATTCTTTATCGGCCTCATTCATTAATAATTTGATTCCTCGCCCTTCTAGAGAACGGACGAAGTACAGTTCATGAAATTCATCAAAGTTGCTTTCGATAAGATTTTCTATATCTTCTCTCCGAATCGT
The DNA here is from genome assembly GCA_023146365.1 of Endozoicomonadaceae bacterium. Classification (GTDB taxonomy): domain Bacteria; phylum Pseudomonadota; class Gammaproteobacteria; order Pseudomonadales; family Endozoicomonadaceae; genus Kistimonas. The sequence goes on along the minus strand of JAGLCE010000039.1, from coordinate 17,589 downwards.
ATAGCCGAAAACAAGACTTCTAGCACCAGCGCAAATAGCCAATATATATCTTGCGCATGTACTTTTTTCGCTGTTTAAAGCAAAACTATAGCTGGCCGCCTCTATTGGCTGTGCATGTATTAAAGGTGCATACCCTAGTTGTTTATACATAGTAAAATCCTTTATGATTAAAAACCGTAAACATTAAAAATAACTGTCAAAAAATAGATGTATTTATTGTTGGATAACTAAATAATTAATTAGTTCCACTGGATTCAAGAAACCAGTGTAAAATCAATGAGAAAAATCAATGTATAACTGTCAGATCAAGTCTGATCCACTACCCATGTGAAAGCCTCGACATTTACCTAGATAGGATCGTTAGGCGAATATTTTATTTTTTAGCAAAGATAAATATTCTATCATCTATTGCTGTCAATAAAGAGGTTATTTTAAATGAGAGGAAGAGAGAGTCTGTGATTTTTTCCAGTCATTTGATAAGATATAGTTAGTTTTTATAACTAACCGCTCATCTATATTAACAATTTACCTAGGTTTCACTTGAATTTTAATGAAATGTAGTTATTAATGTATCTATGAAAGAGATGATATTTTTAATAACTTATACTCAAAAGGATTTTATATTATGAATACAAAACCTTTGTCAATAACGTTAGGCGATATTGACAAGACAAGTTTGTTTTCGAATGCTAATGATCTGGATCTGTCTAGAAATCTTGATGTACACAATAATATCGGAAATAGTAAAATATCGCAACCTGCTACTTTTAGCACTTTTAATGTTGACACAGAAAAAGACGTTGAGCAGACTCGAATAATAGCTCAACGTACCACCATGCCGCAGATGGTTAATAACGATTTGGTTGATGAAATTAGCTGGAGCTGTGACCATGTTATTGATGAAGATCGTAGGAGTGATAGAAATATATATGATGAAACTTTTTTAGAGTTCGATCGTAACGTTACATCTATCCCCTCAATGAATAATTCAAAAAATAGCGTTATTAACAATGAGTCTTATGATAAAACCCAGCGTTTAGAGTTAGCAGGTCATGAATCTGAAACTTTCCCAGCACTGAATTATTTAAAAGATAGCATGATATCCCAGATGGTTATGAAATATGATGTTATTGATGAAGTTAAAGAGGATACTAAGGATTTATTTGATGAAATTTTATTAAAAAACGATCATAACGTTGGATTTTTATCAAAAATTAGTGATTCAAAAAATAGCGTTGCTAGCTGCGAATCTTATGGTCAATCCGAGTGTTCAGAATTAAAAAATGATAAGAGTATAGTCAGAACCGATGATAACCATGAGGATTCTGCTGATACTCTTAATGATAGTCAGGATGTCTCTCTTAGAAGGGATGAAAATAATGCTGTTTTTACTTCTGTTCATGAATTACCGGTCAAAGAAGATGCTTCTGAAAAAACTGTTAAATGTGAAATCTTCTCCAGTAATACATGCATATTAAATAATAACATAAAGCATGACAAAAAAAACGCTCACCCTAAGGGAAAAAAATATAAGTGCGACCGATGCTTATCAATGTTTTCATTTAATTGGAACTTAAAACAACATATAAACAATGTCCATGAGAATAAAAAAAATTATCATTGCACTTTTTGCACAAAAACCTATAAGAGCTATTATGGAATGAAAGGTCACATAAAAACAGTGCATCCTGAATGTTTAAAAAAATATGATGATTTAGTTATTAAATTAACATCATCAGTAAAGGAAGAAAATGAACAGTTTACGTGCTCTACGTGTCACAGAATATTCGATTCATTGATTGGTCTGAATCATCATAGGGTCGTGCATATTAAAAAGAGAAAGTTAGAATGTTCTATCTGTAAAAAACTACTTAGCAGTGAAGTTTATCTTGAAAAACACATACAAAAGTGCCATCCGTAATGGTCTAAAACATTAACGAGTCAACATTGATTTTTTCAAAGATCGGTAGTCTATACTTTCTGTTTTCAGAGAAAATTCAATCTTTGTGGCGCACCGATAGGTGAATGATTAAGTGAGTCACCTATGAACGGGACAAAAAACACAAAGGCTAGATCTGGCAAGGTATTCAGAGGTATGGGCTGACGCCTATACAGGGTAGTCTATACGGTCTTTTATCCCCACATAGGCTACCGTAAAAGTACATGAAAGATGTCATCTCATTAGCCAATGAGCTTAAAGCTCATCTCTCTTGGCATCAAGCCCGAACTATATTTCTTGCCCAATTCATTCTCGGCCTGATACGCGGCCGCTCATGCAACCTTTATCGGGCTGCAGAAGAATTTCAAAGTAAGTCTCAGGCAGAATCAAGCTATCGTCGCATAAAACGATTTTTTTCTGGTATCAGAGGAGGAGGTGATGGCGAAGTCACAAGCCCTAATAGAAAAAAACAAAATGCCACGAGAAGAGTTGAAATGCAAAGCTTGTCATGTAGGCAAAGCGATCATAGTTATGATGCCCTGCCGACATATTTGTTGCTGCGCATGCTGCGCAATTTTTATAATTAACTGCCCAGTCTGTCACACAATAGTTGAAGGATCAAAACTAACCCATCAATTCTAGTTAAACATCGCTATTTTGTGGAAACACACGCACGGTTATCAATAGAGGATAGAGGAAAATCAAAGGATCGTCATTTTGGTGTTGATTTGTCAATAATGACTTTGTGCAATAGTGCTGTTTTAAGCCCTAGTAGTTTTGGTTGGTGGGGAAGTTATTTGATGAAAGATAGAGATGTGGTTTTTGCACCTAAATATTGGCTGGGATTTAATAGTGGTATTGAGTATCACACAACTCCTTTAGCAGGCTTTATGAGCGGTGTTGAAATATGAAGCTTTTGATGCGAATTTGATGCGAAGGGGGTTCATCATTAAATCTGGGAGCTGTCAACCCATTTCCTGAGGATCGACATCGATGGACCAACGAACCTTTCTAGCCAGTTTGCTGGATTCCATGGTGGGAATCAGCTGATTGAGAAGCCCATGTAAGGGTCCTCGGCTGGCACTGTGCAGGAATAGCAGAGCGCGATAACGACCTTGGCGTTTTTCCATCGCTGCAGGCAGCGGGCCTAATATCCTGACTCCCGATGTGCCAGTCAAATTTTGTCTATTGATAATCTGTTGTGCTTGGTGAGCGTGTATGCCCAGAAATTGGTGAGCCGTTTGAGACTGGGTAGCTTCTGCTGCAATCAGCGCCATGTAGCCACATGGGGGAAGACCAAGGAGTTGCCTCTGAGCTAGGAGGCTGTCGGCAAAGGCATCGTAACCCTGAATGACCAGCTGCTGGAGTTGCTGGTTTTCCGGAAATTGGGTCTGGATGATGACGTGGCCTGGACGGTGGCTACGGCCTGCGCGTCCGGCGACTTGTAGCAGTAATTGTCCGATTCTCTCCGGACCACGAAAGTCTGCACTGAAGAAACCACTGTCGGCATTCAGAATGACAACCAGTGTTACTTTGGGGAAGTGATGCCCTTTGGCCAGCATCTGGGTACCCACCAGAATGACTGGTTCGCCTTTATGGATCACCGCCAGCATCTCACTGAGAGCTGTTTTTTTGCGGGTGCTGTCACGGTCGATACGCAGTACTTGAGTATCTCGGAATCGTTGGGCCAGCACCTCTTCTGAGCGCTCTGTTCCCTGTCCAACGAGTGTTAAGCGTGAGCTGCTACAGTGAGGGCACTGCATGGGAATCGGTTGTTGCAGGTCGCAGTGGTGGCAGTGAAGGTGGGGAGGGGTGCGATGTAGCGTCAGGTGAGCATCACAGTGGGGACAATCCATCAAATGTCCGCATTCGTTGCAGGTCATGGCTGGGGCATAACCTCGCTGGTTCAGAAAAATCAGTGCCTGTTCACCGCGCTCCAGTGTCTCTCTGATGGCTTCTTCAACGTCCTCGCTAAGACCTGCATTTAGATTTTTGCCTCGGATATCCACCAATTCGAGGCGTGGTGGTTTCGCCTTGCCTGCCCGCTGTGTCAGTTTTGCATAATGATAGCGATGCGTTCTGGCATTGTAGAGAGATTCCAAGGAAGGTGTCGCGCTACCCAAAACAACAGGGATGTTCCGTAATTTTCCACGATAGATAGCTAAATCTCTGGCAGAGTAGCGAACGCTGTCCTGCTGCTTGTAAGAGAGATCGTGTTCTTCATCAACAATGATTAAGCCCAAGTAGGGCATGGGTGTGAAAATGCTGGAACGAGTGCCGATGATAATGCCGGCTTCTCCATGGAACGCCGATAACCAGCCATTCAAACGCTCTCTGTTATTCAGTCCGGAGTGCAGGACCGTGACCGGGACATTAAAGCGGCTGCGGAACCGTTCGAGTGTCTGGGGTGTCAGACCGATTTCCGGTACCATGACCAACGCCTGTTGCTGTTGTTTGAGCGTATTGTGGATGGCTTGCAGATACACTTCTGTTTTGCCACTGCCCGTAATGCCATGTAACAACGTGGTGTTGAATTGATCGGAGACACTGGTAATCGACTCCAGCGCCTGTTGCTGTTCGTGGTTCAATACCAACTCTGAGGTTTTCAATATGGGGTCATAGCTGTGAAAGGGGCGCTTTTTTGGTACATGGGTATAGGTTTCGACCAGCCCTTTTTTTTCCAGCTTTTTCAGAATGATCGTTTCAGCCCCGAGGACTTTGAGTGCGACTTCTGCTGCTCCGTTGGCGTGCGCCTGCATGATCTCCCACGTCGCTTTTTGTCGAGACGCTCGCGATTTGTGCAGTTGTTCAACAATGGATGGATCCGGCTTTGGGTGTGGTCGCCAGCAGATGTGCGCTTCTTGGGCAAGATCGTAACCCTGAAGTAGTTGGGTGGGTAGCGCTTGGCTCAGCGTGTCGCCCAGTGAGTAATGGTAATAATTCGCCGCCCAGCGGCAGAGTTGCAGGATATCGACAGTAATAACGGGATCGAGATCATAAATGGGGCCCGTGTACTTTAGTTTTTCTATCGGCCAATCGCTGTGATCTGCCGTGTCAACAAGAATGCCGGTTATTTTTCGATGACCAAAGGGAACGGTTAGTCGAATACCAGGTCTTAAAAGAGAGGTGGGAGTGTTTTCCGGAGGCAGGTAATCAAATAGCTGTCGGAGTGTGGCAGGCAGGGCAAGCTTGAGAATCAGCGGTGAGGAGTCATCGGATGTTAACATGGCTTTGGTTGATCGCATTCCAGCAGGCTCTGTTTCGGACAAAATAGTAACAGATCGACGGTTCGATTGTCTTTTATTGCGTTGATCTCTCTGGTATATTTGCACTCTCTGGACGGGATTCGGTCTTCCCATCGTGGGTGGCTGATGCTAAAACCAGCGTGCGGTGTTTGTTGAAAGCGTGATAAATCAGCAGGTGGCGGCATGCAGATACTTATAGGCGAGTTCACATGAAGCAGGATATCCATCCTCAGTACGAAGAAATTACCGCTACCTGTAGCTGCGGTAATGAGATCAAGGTCTGTTCTACGCTGTGTAAGAACCTGCAGCTAGACGTATGCTCCAATTGTCATCCGTTCTACACTGGCACTCAGAAGATGATGGATACCGGCGGTCGTATTGAGCGTTTCCAGAAGCGTTTCGGCACACTCAATACTCGTCGCTAAATGTTCTGATTTTGTCACAAAAGGCATCTTCACCGGCGCCTTTTGTGTTTATGATACGTATTGCTCTGCAGCAGAACGGTTTTTAAAAGAGGTGGGACTTAATCGCTTGCCAAACCTCCTGAAATGGCTACCTTTTCGGTTGTCTAGTATTTCCGTTTCCTATACCCTCAAAGTTCCATATAGGTACAATCAAGCAATCCAGGTACAAGCAAGAACAATATCAAGTAAGACATAATATCAAGCAAGAACAATATCGGGCAAGAACAACATTATTGGGGAAAATGCAATGGATAGGGACATGAAACAAGCCGCTCTTGATTATCACGAAAAACCTAAACCAGGCAAAATATGCGTTGAGTTTACGACATCGGCTGACACGGTTTATGATCTCTCTCTGGCTTATAGTCCTGGTGTTGCCGAGCCGGTCAAGAAGATCGCCGAAGATCCGGAAAATGCTTACAAATATACCGCTAAAGGTAATTTAGTCGGTGTGATCAGTAATGGTTCTGCCATTCTGGGACTCGGTAATTTGGGCGCTCTGGCCAGTAAACCGGTTATGGAAGGTAAGGTATTGCTGTTCAAGCGTTTTGCGGGTGTTGATGCCATCGATATCGAAGTTGAGTCAGAAAGTCCCCAAGCGTTTATTGATACGGTTAAGCGTATCGCCAACACATTTGGCGGTATTAACCTTGAAGATATCAAGGCACCAGAGTGTTTTGTAATTGAGCGTGCGCTGATTGAGCAGTGCGAAATCCCCGTGTTTCACGATGATCAGCACGGTACTGCGATTGTGACTGTTGCCGCTATGTTGAATGCATTGAATCTGGCGGGGAAAGAGGTTGCTAGTACTAAGTTGGTCTGTATGGGAGCTGGTTCGGCAGCGATCGCCTGTATCAAGCTGTTGATCGGTTGTGGTATTAGGCCGGAGAATGTCATAATGCTTGACAGAAAAGGTGTCATTCACTCTGGTCGTACTGATCTGAATGAGTACAAGGCTACTTTTGCTGTTGAAACAGACCATCGCACGCTTGATGATGCGATCGAAGGAGCGGATGCGTTCTTGGGCCTGTCTGGTCCGAATCTGCTATCGGGAGATCAATTACTGAAGATGGCTAACCCCCCGATTGTTTTTGCCTGCTCTAATCCTGACCCTGAAATCTGCCCAAATCTGGCGAAAAAAGTCTGTCCTGACGTCATCATAGCAACCGGTCGTTCTGATTATCCGAATCAAGTCAACAATGTGCTGAGTTTCCCTTTTGTTTTCCGTGGAGCGCTAGATGTTCGTGCAACAATCATTAATGAAGAGATGAAGATTGCTGCAGCCAACGCCATCAGTAGTTTAGCGAAAGAGCCGGTACCTCAGAACGTTATTGACGCCTATGACATAGATTCGCTGACGTTTGGAGCGGAATATATTATCCCCAAACCAATGGATGCTCGTCTCTTGGGTGTGATCTCTGCTGCTGTTGCTAAGGCTGCGATAGCTACTGGCGTTGCTAAGCTGCCTTATCCTGCCCATTATCCTCTGAAAAGTGTTGATGATATTTGATCGCTATTTAGAATATTTGGTCAGGGTTAAAGGCTTCAGTGTCTAGAGAAGGCGTCTGCTTATCAGAGAGATCTGCGGAGGGTGTTTTTTCTGTGCGGAATATCTCAAATATTGAACTGGGGTCGTCAGGATCTGCAGGTTTGCCGGTTTCTGGATTGATTTTGAGAGTGGTAATGCCGGCCGGTTGCGGCAGGTAAGACTCCGGAACGTCTTTCAGTGCAGTACGCATAAATTCGATCCATATAGGGAGTGCGGCGTTTGCACCATATTCCCAGCGTCCAAGAGGTCTTGGGTGATCAAATCCTAGCCAAACAGTGGCAAGAAACTCCGGATTGTAACCGACAAACCAGACATCTTTCTGGTCATTGGTCGTGCCGGTTTTGCCTGCCAAATCATTTCGCTTGAGTGCCATCGCGCGGCGTCCCGTGCCTTTACTGATGACGTCTTTCATCATGCTGTTGATAATGTAATTGACTCGTTCGTCCATTACCCGTTCAGCATAGTTGACGATGAATGGTGCATCGGTTGGGAAAACTGACATTATGGTAGAGTCACTGGTGTTACTGGTGATGACGGGAGCTAGCGTTTCATCGGATAGAGGATCAATCAGTGTCTGCTCAGCTTCCGGCTGCTCTTTGTCAGCGCAGTCACGACAAGCAACGAAAGGATTTGCTAGGCTGAGGGTTTTTTCAAGCTGCTCAATTCGTTGAACCAGATAAGGTTTGACCTTAAAACCACCATTGGCGAGGACAGCGTAGCTGCGAGTCAGCTCCATGGGTGTCAGATCGGCGGTGCCCAGCGACAAGGACAAATTTTGAGGTAATTTGTTTCGGGGTAACCCTAGTTGTTCCAGATAGTTCAGCGTTGGCTGGACGCCAGTTCGCTGCAACACTCGGATCGATACTAGGTTACGGGAACGATACAGTCCCCTCCTTAAGCGAGTGGGGCCGTAAAAATTCATGTTGTCATTTTGAGGACGCCAGTAGTCTTCCAGTTTGTCATCATTAAAAAGGATGGGAGCATCATTGATCAATGTGGCAGCAGTCATGCCGTTGGCAATGGCTGCGCTGTAGACAAAGGGTTTGAAGACTGAACCGACTTGACGGCTTGCCTGGGTGGCTCGGTTGTATTTGCTGTCATAGAAGTTGAAGCCACCAACTAGAGCTTCAATGGCGCCATCTTTCGGTGACATGGCGATAAATGCGGCCTGCACCTTGGGGATTTGGCTCAGTCGGTAGGTGCTATCAGGTTGCTGCCTAACACGGATAAGATCCCCTATAGCGAGTAGATCTTCCGGTTTTTCGGGTGTTGGACCTCGTTGGTTAACGCTGATATAGGGATGCGCCCATTCGATACCGTTCCATGGTAATTGTGCGGTATCACCGTTTTTAAATAAAATCTCTGTTGTGTTATCGTTGAAGCCGATCACGATAGCCGGTTTGAGTGGTCCGATCTGTCCAGTGCTGGTGAGCGCTTGGTGCCAGTTGTCCGGTAAGTGACCGAGCTGGGTTTCAGGGCCTCGATAGCCATGACGTTCATCATAGGATTGGATGCCGTGGTCAATGACCTTGTTCGCTGTTACTTGATAGTTGCTGTTGACCGTGGTGTAGACATCATAGCCGTCGGTGTAAGCTTCCTGCCCAAATGTTTCAACCATTTCCCGACGCACCATTTCTGCTACGTACGGAGCTTCGAGCTCAATGAGTAGATCGTGATGCTGTGCAGTCAGCGGTTGTTCAATGGCGACTTTCATCTCGGTTTCGGTGATGTAACCAAGATCCATCATTCGGGACAGAATCCAGTCGCGCCGAATATGAGCACGACGAGGGTTGATTAGAGGGTTGTAACGAGAAGGCGCTTTTGGCAAACCGGCAATCATTGCCATTTCAGCTAGAGAAAGCTCACTGGACGATTTTCCATAGTAAACCTGTGCGGCGACTTCAACACCATAGGCTCTATTACCGAGGTAGATTTTATTCAAATAAAGTTCAAGAATTTCGTTTTTGCTGAGTTTGCGTTCAATCTCCATGGCCAGAAGGATTTCGTTGAATTTACGGGAGAAATTTCGATCACGACTTAAAAAGAAATTTTTGGCAATCTGCATCGTGATAGTGCTGCCGCCTGATTGTATTTTGCCGGTTGAGACCAGTTGTACTGTGGCTCGCAACAATCCTGTGATATCGACACCGTTATGAGAGTAAAATCGGTCGTCTTCTGCTGCAAGGAATGCTTGTGTTAATGGTTTAGATAGATCTTTATACTGTATTGGTGTACGGCGTTTTTCGCCAAATTCGGCAATTAGCTTGTGGTCGGATGAAAAAATTCGAAGGGGCGTTTGCAGACGAATGTCACTCAGTGTGTCGGCTGAAGGGAGTGCTGGGCTCAAATAGAGAAAAGCGCTGGCGAAAATGAGTAGTGCACCACAAAAAGAAGCGATGCTAAACCATAAGCCAATCTTCGCTAATTTTACCGCTATCTTCATAGTTTCATCAGTTAAATAAAGGGTTAGGCTTATTATTTAGGGTGATTGAGAGCATCTAGAGTTGACATTATAAGCCTCTGCCAGGTCAATAGCACAATTGCGCTTATGTACTGTCTGTTATTTAATGGAAAGGGTAACATGAGATAATGAGATAATGAGATAAAAAGATACACTTACACTTACACTTACACTTACAGGGTGAAAACAGTGCTTAGGTTGCTGAAAAATAGATCGAACTCCCTGCTAGGGATTGATATTAGCCCCTCATCTGTGAAATTACTGGAGTTGAGTCGAAGTGGCAAACGGTACAAGGTCGAGACTTATGCTATAGGGTCTTTACCACAGAATGCTGTCGCAGATAAAAACATTAATGATCTTGATGTTGTCGGTGAGGTGATCAAGGAACTTATCGAAAAATCAGGAACGTCCCTGAAGCGTGTGGCTGTTGCCGTTTCTGGGGCTGCAGTCATTACCAAAACGATCAAAATGGGTGCCAATTTGAGTGATGATGATATGGAAAGTCAGATTATGATTGATGCGGATCAATATATTCCATATCCTTTGGATGAGGTGGCCGTTGATTTTGAAGTTCAAAGCAAGGTCAAAAATAACAATGATATGGTCGAAGTCCTAGTTGCAGCATGTCGACAGGAAAACGTTGAAATGCGTGAGACGGTTTTGAATCTAGCGGGCTTAACCGCCGAAATTGTTGATATTGAAATCTATGCCATGGAGCGGGCACTTAATGTGGTGATACCGAACCTGAATATCGATGTCGCTGATCCAGTCATCGCAGTGATGGATCTTGGAAGTACTGTAACCACGCTCACTGTATTGCAAAGCGGCAGGATTATTTATACTCGTGATGAAATGTTTGGGGGTCGCCAGCTAACCGACGAAATAATGCGTCGGTACGGAGCTGGTATCGACGAGTTGGAGTCGTTCATGAATGGCAATGATGTACCTGATGACTATGTCTCTGATGTGCTTAACCCATTCAAAAGCTCCGTGACACAACAAATGACTCGTAGTCTTCAGTTTTTTTATTCTGCTAGCTATCATAGAAATGTTGATTACATCGTTCTGGCCGGAGGCACTGCGTCCACAGTGGGGCTCTCTCATTTGATTGAGGAAAGTATCGAGATTCCCTGTGTTGTGGGAAATCCATTCACCAATATGGCAATCGCCCGTCATGTGAATGCCGATGCGTTGGCGAGTGATGCACCGGCGATGATGGTCGCCTGCGGTTTGGCCATGAGGAGTTTTGACTGATGGCAAAGATCAACTTATTGCCGTGGCGAGAAAAGCTACGGCAGGGACGGAAACAACGTTTTCTTGCTCTGTTGGGGGTATTCATCCTAGGTGCAGGAGTTTTGCTATTTTTCGGTGGTACCCATATTGAGGATCTGATTAAAACACAGAGTGATAGGAATCGGTTTGTCCAGCAGAAAATCAAAGATCTCGATATTCGCATTGTTGAGATTAAAGGTTTGAAAAAACGCAAAACAGAACTTCTCGAATTGATGAATGTAATCCAGCGTTTGCAGGGTGATCGTCCCGTTATCGTCAAGGTGTTTGATGAGTTGGTTAAAGTAACGCCAGATGGTGTCTTTTTTATGTTGCTATCTATGAAAAATAGTAGTCTAACCATCCGAGGTGTCGCGGAGTCCAATAATCGTATTTCTACCCTTATGCGCCAGTTCGACGAGTCCGACTGGTTTGATAATCCTAATTTGACGGCGGTCAATGCGCTTGAAGAGGGGCGTGGCAGTAGTTTTGATCTTACCGTACAACAGGTGACTCCTAGGCAGGAGAGTAAACTATGAACCTTGGTGATTCATTACAGTCAATCAATGACTTTGATGTTAGTGAGCTTAATTTTGAAAACATTGGTTCATGGCCTTTTTTGGTCAAGCTCATTGTCTGTGTCTTGGTGTTCGTTGCGGTGCTGGCAGCTGGTTACCCTTTGTATTTGAGTGATATGCAGGATGGTCTGACTCAAGAAGTTCGTAAAGAGCGTAAATTCCGTGATGAATTTAAGATGAAGGCCTTTCAGGCGGCTAATGTTGAAGCTTACAAGCAGCAGATGTTGGAGATGGAGGCATCGTTTGGTTCGCTATTACGACAGTTGCCGAGTGATACGGAAGTGCCAGGCTTGCTGGAGGATATTACTAACTTGGGTACTGAATCAGGTCTGGAATTCAATTTCATTAACCTACAGCCTGAAAATGAGAGGGCTTTTTATATTGAGTTGCCTATCAGTATTAGTGTGACGGGTGGTTATCATGAAATAGGTAGTTTTGTCAGTGGTGTGGCCAACTTGCCTCGTATTGTTACGCTGCATGATTTTAAACTCCGTCCTTTCGTAGATGGTGCTCTCCGTCTGGAGATTCTTGCTAAGACCTATCGTTATAACGATGAGGGAGGGCGGTGATGGGTTGCATAATCACGCGTCTCGCCGCTGTATTATGGATTATCGCATTACTGGCTGGGTGTTCTGATGACGGTAATGATATCAATCTTGACAGATTTATTGAAGAAGTCATGGCCGAGCCCAATAGAGCGATAGAGCCATTGCAGTTATTTAAACCTTATGAAAGTTTCACATACAGTGCCGGAGGCTTGAGAAGCCCGTTTGAGCCTCCATCTAAAGTTGAGGTGAAGCAGCAGAGTAATAGTGATCTCAAACCGGATAGCAATCGGGAAAAAGAGTTGCTGGAACAATTTCCGATTGAGAGTTTTTTGATGGTGGGAACGCTCAGTGATAAAAATGGCATTTGGGGTCTGATTAAAGCAGAAGGAAGCGTTTATCGAGCTCGCATCGGGGATTACATAGGCTTTAATAATGGCCGAATTACCTCGATTACCGAAGCGAGTATTCAGCTAATTGAAATAATTCCAAGCGGTCCGGAAAACTGGATTGAACGGTCGAAAACCTTAAAGTTGATTGATTTAGACGAAAACGAAAATACAGCTGAATTCATGTACTAAATCACGCTGTACCGAAACCAGGATAGTCAAGAGCCTGAATAAAAGTAGGGGCTGTCTGGTGGAGGGACGTCTGCTGGGAATACAAAATTGAACGTCCGCATAGATCTTTAAATGATTTGAAATCGTGGGAATATATGGCCAAATCTTGGTTGTCGAAAAACGCTAATTCAGAGTGTCACGCACTGAGGGCTGTATAATAACTACTGTTTGCCGAACATATGCCGATAATAAAAACGAAATTATTAAAAATGATCATGGCGTGGATAGGGTTGATGAAAAATAAACTGTATGCAGCTATTGAAACGACGGCTCTTTTTATGCTTTTTAGCTTGGGTGGGATTTCATCATCCTTTGCTGCAATTCTTGAAAATCTTGAGGCTGTATCGTTGGCGGGGGGGAAGGTTGAACTCAAGTTGGAATTCGATGGTTTGCCACCTGAAATCAGTGGGTATTCCGTTGAGAAGCCAGCGAGTATCACTATATACCTTCTTGATACGCAGAGTAATGTGTCCAAATATCATGACATCGGATTGGTTGGCGCACGGAATGTTGCAGTCCTTGAAGCCAATGGACGTACCCGCCTAATGATTAGCCTCGATAATGCTGCTAGTTATAGTACGTATACTGAAGGTTCCGCTCTCTATGTTCTGATTAATGATGACAATACCTCTGAATTGTCTGAATGGGATGTAGATGATGAGGAGGTCAAAAAGCTCGATGATACAAGTATCTCAGATATCAATTTTTACCGCGGCGGAGCTGGTGAAGGTAATGTTGTTATTACGCTGGGGTCATCGGATGTCTCTATGGAGCTTGTCGAGAAGGATGGTCGCCTTGAACTCTTGTTTTCGGGAGTGAGTTTGCCAGAAAACTTGAATCATCGATTCGATGTGGTCGATTTCGCTACACCAGTTAAGTTCGTTGATGTTATGGAGCGTGATGATAACACTTTGATTGTTATTGAGCCTGAAGGCGAGTATGACTACCTTACTTGGCAAACGGGAAAAAAATTGACCGTGAGTGTGAAACCAATGGTGCAGGGCGAGGTCGAAACGACGGAACAAGAAAAAGATCTCTACAAAGGTGAGAATATTTCCTTTAATTTTCAGAATATTAACGTGCGATCAGTCCTGCAACTTATTGCTGATTTCAGAGATTTGAATTTGGTGGCTAGTGATACCGTGACTGGCAATATTACTCTACGTTTGAAAAATGTTCCTTGGGATCAGGCATTAGATATTGTATTGAAATCCAGCGGGCTGGATAAGCGGTTGTTAAATAATGTTCTCACTGTGGCGCCAGTAGAAGAGTTGGCTGCCAGAGAGCGTCATAAGCTGGAAACCCTGAAACGCATGAGTGAACTTGCGCCACTGGTCAGTCAAGTTATCCAGATTAATTATGCCGACGCTGAAAAGATTTCCGCTGTATTGCTGGGAGGGAAAGGTAATCGCACCCTATCACAACGTGGTAGTGTTCAGGTGGTTGAGCGTACCAATAGCCTTCTTGTTCAGGAAACTCAAGAAAGACTCGATGCTATATTAAGCTTGGTGAAAGAGATTGATGTGCCGGTGAAACAAGTTCAGATTGAAGCGCGCATTGTTACTGCTGACTCCAGTTTTCAGAAAAATTTGGGAGTGAAGTGGACTGGCAATGTAGGGCAGGTTACTGATAAACATAAGGTAGAAGATCTGTTTGTTGATCTCACTACCAAAGGTTCCGCTGGCTTTACATGGGGTTTTGTTACTGATAATACGAATCTCAGTCTTGAACTTTCTGCTTTGGAAGCAGATGGGGGAGGGGAGGTGATCTCTCAGCCCAAGATTGTCACTTCTGACAAACAGACGGCGATAATCAAGAATGGTACCGAAATTCCCTATCAGGAATCATCGTCCAGCGGTGCCACGAGTACGGCTTTCAAAGAGGCCGTTTTGTCTCTGGAGGTTACACCTCAGATTACTCCGGATAATCGGGTTATTATGGATATCAAGGTGACTAATGATTCTGTAAAAAGTTCACCTAACGGTAGTGTGCCTTCTATAGACAAAAACGAAGTACAGACAAAAGTCCTTGTTAGAGATGGTGAAACATTGGTTATTGGGGGTATTTTCAATAATATAACAACGCAGAGCAAGTCAAAGGTTCCACTGCTGGGAGATTTGCCGATTGTGGGTACGCTGTTTAACCGTACTTCTAGTAGCAAGATCAAAAAAGAGGTGTTGATTTTTATCACACCCAAGATTATTTTTGATACAAAAGATATGCATTGATGAGTACTATACAGCCACGGACGATCTATCTGATAGGGCCTGTGGGAGCAGGAAAAAGCACTATCGGCTACCTGCTAGCTAGGGAGTTGGGTCTCTCCTTTACGGATATGGATAAAGAGGTTGAAGCCCGTTGTGGCGTGGAAATCGCTTGGGTTTTTGATGTGGAAGGCGAGGAAGGTTTCAGGCGGCGCGAAACGGCTGTGTTGCGCGACCTCAGTCAACAGATGGCACAGATTATCGCAACTGGCGGTGGTACCGTGATGCTGTCTGAAAATCGTAAAATCATCAGTACAGACGGTTTCGTCGTTTTTCTTGATGCTGCGGTTGATACACAGATTCGGCGGTTGGAAAAAGACAAAAGTCGGCCATTACTGCAACAACCAAATAGAAATGATGTTATCAAAGACCTTCATCTTGAACGTGAGCCTGTCTATCGTGAGATGGCCGATGTGATTGTGTCGACCAGTCGTGGAAATCCCTACCAAGTTGTGAACAAAATACTCAAGGCCTTGAGTCAGTGAATATTGAGGTTGTCAATGAAAACGCTGACGGTTGGTCTTGGGTGTAGATCCTATCCGATCTATATCGGTTCAGACCTTATTCATAGTTCAATGCTTTATACTACTCACATCAAAGGGCTTGACGTTGCTATTGTAACGAACGAGACGGTTGCACCGCTTTATCTGGCGCAGGTTCGACAGGTCTTGTCAGATTACAATGTCATTGAGGTAGTCCTGCCGGACGGCGAGCAGTGGAAGACACTGGAAACAGTTAATCGCATTTTTGACCATCTTTTAGCAGCACGACATACCCGTACCACGACACTGGTTGCTCTGGGTGGCGGTGTTGTCGGTGATATGACGGGCTTTGCCGCTGCATGTTATCAGCGAGGCGTGGATTTTATCCAGGTGCCGACAACACTGCTTTCGCAGGTTGACTCTTCTATAGGTGGAAAGACCGGTGTGAATCACCCGTTGGGCAAAAATATGATTGGCGCTTTTCATCAGCCGGCGTGTGTGATTGCCGATATCGCAACCCTGAATACTCTTCCTGATAATGATCTGTCAGCCGGTCTTGCTGAAGTGATCAAGTATGGTCTGATCTGTGATTCTGATTTTTATGAATGGCTACAGATCAATATGGCGAGTATTTTGGATCGAAAGCCTGAGCTGTTGTCAAAAATCGTTATTCGCTCTTGTCAAAGAAAGGCTGAGATCGTTGCAGATGATGAAAAGGAGCTAGGTCGGCGGGTGATTCTCAATCTGGGGCATACCTTTGGTCATGCGATTGAAGCTTGGCAAGGATATGGGCAATGGCGGCATGGTGAAGCGGTTGCTGTTGGTATGGTGATGTCTGCTGATCTTTCTGCTCGACTGGGATGGCTGGATCAGCAGGAGGTGGAACAATTAGTGGTGTTGCTGGAGTCTGCTCGACTACCTGTATCCCCGCCTGTGGGTATGTCAGCGGATGAGTTTCTCTCATTGATGCGTGTCGATAAAAAGGTGCTGGATGGAACGCTTCGATTGGTGCTGTTAAAGCGTATTGGTGATGCCACGGTGACATCTGAATTTTCTGGTAAGTGCCTGGATCAAACGTTGGCTAAATTTATCTGTTAATTGCCTCTTTTCTTATAACAATATTGAAAGTATTGATAACAGTCATTTATAGGTGACCTTAGACGTATGATAGTCGACCTTCAGCAGAGTTGAGGTAGTAATGAGCAAGGTCGACGGTCGTAAAATATCCCATGAAGTTTGCGAACGCATGCGGTTTGAAGTCATTAATGTGTGGCTTTCAGGCCTGAGCGCTCCCGCAGTTCACGAGAGCGGCAGGAAGGCCCATGACTTGTATGTTATCTGTTGTTTCAAGATCTTGTTGATCAGGTAGCTCCAAACGAACATCAAAAATTGAGGTATCAAAGAGAAGGAATATTGGCTTGTTTCCGCCTTTGGGTGAGCGTACAAGCAGTTGCTTTGGTACGCTCCAATTTCCACTATGGATACTGAGTGATTGTTCAGGACTAAGACACCATTTATCTTCAAAACGGGAATTTAAGTAATCAGAACAAAATCCCTAGAATGAAGCGTACCATGCGGTACTTTCACCTGCTGGTTCGTCAGGTCGAGATGAGATATACCACCCTTTCATAACCTCCTTGATGAACCAGTTTTTAAGCAAGCGTTCGCAGTGAGTATGAGTCATATTTTTTTGTACGGATAACAACGATGCTCTGATCTTGAAGTGACTTCAAGGCCTCTAAAGATTGTGCTAGCTTGTCTGATGGCGTGCCCATGGATTAACTCGTTTTTAGGTTGAACGGCTATCTTATATCTAGGTTATTAACTGATGTTACGCAGTTGAGGCTTGCACTAGGTGTAAGGCCTCAATTTCTGCTTTTTGTGCTTTGATATAAAGTTTCGTTTTTAAACCGAACGTCGTCAGCCCTTTTTTAAGGCTCAGGCACTCTCATTTCACAGTTGCCAGTAATGACATGAAAATATGGTTGCTCTGTGTCTTTTTTTGTTTTAGCTGGGGACTTGGCAAGCCCTGTGTTTGATTTTATGTTTTTATGAAAAACTTCCACTTTCCACCGTTTTTGATAGATTGTTTCTATTGATTGTTTATCAAGCTCAACGTCATTACTGATCAAATATAATATCCCTTCACTACCATCTTTGTTTTTAAAGATTT
>JAGLCE010000038.1 GCA_023146365.1 Endozoicomonadaceae bacterium | reverse complement strand
CGGCACAATCTGGTTCGGGTAACAAACCGACAAAAGATCCTGAAGCAGATTGGCACGTTAAGAATGATAGTCTGAGTAACAAGAAGGCCATCTATGGCTTTTCTGTTTCGATGAAGATGGCTTTATTCATAGCCAAAGCATGACACCGGGTAATGTTCACGATTCTCAGGAGTGTGCCAACTTGTTATTGGGTGATGAAACAGCCCTGTACGCGGATGCTGCTTACAGCTCTAAGCAGACCCGAGAGACATTAGCGAAGCTAGGTATTGAAGACCAAGTTCAACGTAAGGGCTACAGAGGGAAGCCTTTATCGAAAGGAGAACGAACTCGTAACAAAGAAATAGCGATAACACGGGCGGGCGGTGAGCGTCCTTTTGCCACCTATAAAAGACATTACGGGCTTGCCAGAACTCGGTTCATGGGTCTTGCTAAAAATGCGACGATTTTTGGACTGGCCGCTATGGCAGCGAACATTCGCAAAGGCGCTCAGTTTTTGCGAGAAAGAAGAACCCGACCATTGCCACCTCTGATAATCACAGGCCCTATATTACCCCTTGAGCTTCAACGCCTGACGCTCCTTTTTGATCAGAAAATCCGCCACTTCCAGCATCTTTTTTGCACCGCCGGTATTATTGGAAGAAATACGGTATTTCCCATTAACCACCAACGAGGGTACGCCCTTCAACTGCGCACCACGAGCTAGGGCATCGGCTTGGCGCAATTGGTTACGCACACCAAATGATTGATAAACTTTCATGAATTGATTTTCAGAAACGCCATAAACTTTAAAGAACTTCGCCATAGCATCAGGATCATTCAGTCGGTGATTTTTCTGGTGAATGCTGTCAAAAATAGCGACATCCACCTTGGCATCCAGACTCAGAGCCTGCACGGTGTAATACAGCTGTCCATGTATTTTCCACTCTTTACCAAACAGGGCTGGGACTTTACGAAAATTGACATCGGAAGCCAACGTCTTGATCCATGATTCAATGTAGGGCTCCAGTTCATAGCAATGCGGGCACCCGTACCAGAAGGCTTCAATCACATCAATTTTGATCGGATCACTGACTGGAATCGGTTGAGTCAAACGAATATATTGATTCCCTTCCTCAAACGAATCTTTTGCCTGAGCAAGAAGAGGCACCAGTAATAACACCGTTAAAAAACGCATCAGAAATTTAGACATGTTCCACTCTGTTTTTATCATATTATTGATATTATCCAGCTTTTGCACAAAAAAAACAGACGATAAAAACCCTTTTTACCTTTTAGCCCAACCAAAATATTCAATTTAAACAATACAAACCCACCTAGCATCTTCAATTCTGACCATATATCGTCAGCTCAACGAGCAGCGAGTTTACTCAAAAATTAGCGACCAGACCATCTAAAAGAGAAAAAATTGGCCAGTATCAGCAAAAATTGGCAAGGATTGGAAATAATGCTAGGTAGATAATGAGCCTCTCGAGCACAGTCTTAAGTATGAAGAGATCTACTTAGTCTGCCCTGAAAAACCATTTTTTCAAATAGTTTAATTCTGAAAAATTTTGCACATGATTGTAACGTCAAATAAAAGAATTCTAGCGCGCTTTTTGATGTTTTAAAGGTGCGATGCTTAAATTTCGAACAAAAATAAAGCAATCATCCACTTTTCATATTCCAGGCGAAAGCTACCATAAGAAGATTAATCTTGTCGTCTTCACTACCTTTGAGCCAGTTTCTTGAAAGTCGATAATCGTGTTTCAAGTGCCCAGGCTCGATGGCAGAACGTTTCTGGCCTATGTACGGGACAAAAAATATAAAAGCTAGATTTGTCAAGGCACTCAGAGGTATGAATTGACGCCTATGCAGAGTAGTCTATGCGGTCTTTTATCCCCACATAGACGACCGTAAAAGTACATGAAAGATGTCATCTCATTAGCCATGGAGCTTAAAGCTCATCTCTCTTTGCATCAAGCCCGAACTATATTTCTTGCCCAATTCATTCTCGACCTGATACGCGGCCGCTCATGCAACCTTTATCGGGTTGCAGAAGAATTTCAAAGTAAGTCTCAAGCAGAATCAAGCTAGCGCCGCATAAAACAATTTTTTTCTGGTTACACCTTCTGTTACGAGCAGCTGGGAAAACTGATACTTAGCTGGCTCAATCTCAATATCTACACGCTCTGTATGGATAGGAGCAACTGGCAGTTTGGCAGTTTGGCAGTTT
>JAGLCE010000037.1 GCA_023146365.1 Endozoicomonadaceae bacterium | reverse complement strand
TAAGTTCGGGAACTGTGCAAGCAATCAATAAGTCACGGATTCAGGTTTCAGTATACCAGCATAGAGCAGCTTCAGTAAGCTGTTCTCATTAGCGAAGCCTCCCTTGGTTTTTTCTCGTTCCCACGCTCCTGCGTGAGAATGCATACGGAACTATATAATGGGAAGAAATATTACAAAATCAAGGATAAATATGCATTCCCACGCAGGAGCGTGGGAACGAGAAATAAATTGCTAAAAATAGATAGAGTAGGATAAATAGCTACAAACAAACAAGTCATTGATACTAACAATAAAATGGTACTGAACTTGAAATAAAAATTTCAACCCCAATAGAGTATTCTGTTTTCTGTTTTCTGTTTTCTGTTTTCTGTTTTCTGTTTTCTGTTTTCTGTTTTCTGTTTTCTGTTTTCTGTTTTTTAAATAGGATTAATCGATTATTTTTTTAATCAAACTAAAAGGATCAATATCATGAACACTACATCCCCGTCTACAGGTTTTATCAATTTAACGTCTACAAATTTCGTCACTCATTTAGAAGAACAGAGAAGCGCAGATTTAGAAAAGCAGAGAGACGAAGAGAAAACTGTTGCCAATGAAAATAATTCAATATCAGGTGAGTTAGAGGATACTTTGAATGTTGTCAGATTTGGCCAGTTCGATTCCGTAATTTCTGGATCAGATAGAACAATAGACAATAAAAAATATGTAGAATCAGGTAACTATATAAAAACAGAAACAGATAGCAATACGGATAAAATGTCATATGGATACGAGATGAATGACAAAAATAACCCAGCTGTATTCTTCTCGATAAATGATGTAAATATACTAAAAATAGACTCTGAAAGTTCTGATACGAATGACACACCAGTTGCAACCTCGTCAGATACGCTGCCACTAATACAGGATAATGAGGGTCCTGCTAAAGAGAAGATAGAGTCAGAAGAGTCTCAGCCAAAGTTTGATTTTGCTACAAAGTCGATTAAATACAATGTCAGTGATAAATGTTTGAAATTAAATCGTAATTTACAAAAACAAACTAGTAATAATACGTATCAATGCACTCAATGCAGTCAATGCTTTAACACTAATGAGTCATTAAATTTCCATATGCAAAAACACAGTGGTAATAATCTGAAAAAATGCAATATATGTAACCGGGAATTTAAATATTTATCTCGTTTAATTAGACATCTAAAAACACACACTGCTGAGAAGCCGTTTAAATGCGATGAATGTGGAAAATGTTACAGATTCAATTGTAGGTTAAAGTCACATATACTAATACACACTGCTGAGAATCTGTTTGAATGCGATAGATGTATAAAATCTTTTAAAACCATTCATCAATTATCGAAACATAGAGTCATACACACTGATGAGAGGCCGTTTAAATGCGATAAATGTGGAAAATGTTTCAACAGAAATGGTAACTTAACGACACATATACTAACACACCAATATGAGAGGCCGTTTAAATGCGATGAATGTGGAAAAAGTTTTATAACCAATTGTAAATTAACGATACATAGACGAATACATACAGGTGATAAGCCGTTTAAATGCGATGAATGTGAAAAAAGTTTTACAACCAATTATAAATTAAAGGTACATAGACGAATACATACAGGTGAGAATATGTCTGAATGTGATCAATGTGAAAAAAAGTTTTTAACCAATACTCAATTATGGTTACATATGCAAATACACACTGGCAAGAAGCTATATTCATGCGATGAATGTGGAAAACATTTTTCAAGATCTTATAGCTTAAATATACATAGACGAATGCATACAGGTGAGAATCTGTCTGCATGCGATCAATGTGAAAAAAAGTTTGTAACCTCTGCTAAATTAATGTTACATATGCGAAAACACACTGGCGAGAAGCCGTTTAAATGCAATTTCTGTGAAATAAAATTTGCACTTAAGAGTAACGTAAAAAAACATATACGACGATGGCACGCTGAAAATAATCCCGAGGTTAAATTGTAGTAGCTCAGACTTGATCTGACCGCCCGTTTTTTAGGGTGTTTGTCAGTTTAGGAGGGTGTTCAAAGTTCCGTGTCAGCCTAGCGAGTTATAAGCTAATGTAGTTGTCTAAGCGATTCGGATAATGGATCGCCAGCTGCGACAGCGTTAAATTCCAGTTTTGTACAGGGTACGTCCAGCACTCTGAGGCTTTCAGTATACCAGCATAGAGCAGCTTCAGTAAGCTGTTCTCATTAGCGAAGCCTCCCTTGGTTTTTTCTCGTTCCCACGCTCTTGTGTGAGAATGCATACGGAACTAAATAATGGGAAGAAATACTACAAAATCAAGGATAAATATACATTTACACGCAGGAGCCTGGGAACGAGAAACAAGCCAGTATATCCGTGGATGGATTAATTATTTTGCCATCGCCAAAAGGGCTATCAACTTTGCGTGGATTTGTATCACTGGATTCGTCGTAGAGTGCGAATGGCTTATTGGCGGTAGTGGCGCAAGCCAAGAGCTAAAGTAAGAAATTTAGAAACACCCGTGCGAACCCGCATGCAGGGTGTTGTGGGAAGGGAGGGTTAGATAGCCTTCTTTACCCGATTAGGCTTTTTCACACTCAAATATCATCTAAAGATATATTAAGAGCCTTAGCTACACCTGCACCATAAGCTGGGTCAGCCTTTAAGCAATTACCAATATGACGTTTCTGAACATCAACTGATGCACCGCCAATCGATGCAGCGGTATTTTCAAATAACGCTTGCTGTTGTTCTGTGTTCATCAAGCTGAATAAATGACCTGGTTGAGAAAAATAATCATCGTCTTCACGGTGATCCCAACGATCTGCAGCACCCGATAAATGCATTGGAGGTTCAGAATGGTTCGGTTGTTCTTGCCATTCATCTTTACTATTGGGTTCATAACCAATAGTGCCACCAAAGTTACCGTCAACACGCATAGCACCATCACGATGATAACTATGAACAGGGCAACGAGGTGCATTGACTGGTATATGATTATGGTTTACCCCCAAGCGATAGCGTTGTGCATCACCGTAAGCAAACAAACGACCTTGTAGCATCTTATCGGGAGAGAAACTAATACCCGGAACAATGCTTGCTGGATTAAACGCTGATTGCTCAACTTCTGCAAAGAAGTTTTCAGGGTTTCTACTCAACTCCATTACACCCACTTCGATTAACGGATAGTCCGCATGTGGCCAGACTTTAGTCAGATCAAAAGGATTGTAAGGTGAGCTTTCTGCTTGCTCTTCTGTCATAACCTGAATTTTTAACACCCATGAAGGGTTATTACCTTCCTCAATGGCGTTATATAAATCAGCTTGATGGCTTTCACGATCTTTACCAACTATAACCTCTGCTTCTTGATCGGTTAAGTTTTCAATACCCTGATTGGATTTAAAGTGAAACTTGACCCAAACACGTTTATTATCAGCATTGATCATACTGAATGTATGGCTGCCGAAACCATGCATATGCCGATAAGTGGCTGGCAGTCCTCTATCACTCATCACGATTGTCACCTGATGCAGGGCCTCAGGTAGCGATGTCCAGAAATCCCAGTTATTTTGTGCACTACGCATATTGGTACGCGGATCACGTTTTACGGCATGATTAAGATCGGGAAATTTTAAGGGATCACGTAAAAAGAAAACGGGAGTATTGTTGCCAACCATATCCCAGTTACCTTCTTCTGTATAGAATTTTACAGCAAAGCCTCGAATGTCTCGTTCAGCATCGGCAGCACCGCGCTCACCTGCAACTGTTGTAAAACGGGTGAACAGCTCGGTTTGCTTGCCGATTTTAGAGAATATTTTTGCTTTGGTATATTTTGTGATGTCGTGGGTTACCGTAAATGTGCCATAAGCACCGGAACCTTTTGCGTGCATACGACGCTCTGGAATTACTTCACGATCAAAATGTGCCAATTTTTCCAAAAACCAGGTATCTTGCAATAATTGAGGGCCGCGTGGGCCCGCAGTCATGACGTTTTGATTGTCTGAGACAGGACAGCCTGCATTTGTAGTAAGGTTCTTTTTCATTTATTTTCATCTTTATTTAGAATTGACAATAGCTATAGTAATAGTATTTCTAGTATTAGTAAAATTTATTATTTAGATTGTTTTAATAGGTTTCATCAATCGAAACGTCACTCTTGAATATGAGGAATTCATGCCTAACGTTTAAGTTAGTCTGTAGACTGTTTTGTCATTCTAATGGTAAGAAAAAACCTCCCAATTATTTTATAAACCCACTTACTCGGATGTTGTTTTTATAATAAGCGGGTTTCTGTTGCTGTGTTGATTGTTAGCGATGCTCTATTAATTTAGTCTATTTTGTGAGAATGTTATTATTTCTACCGCCACCGTGTAGTCCACCCTTGGTTTTGTTTGATTATTATAGCTTTCCTTGATGCTTACTGTGTGATCTACCCATGGAGTGATTATTTTTTAGAGGCCATAAAAGTCTTGTATTTTCTTCATCTTCATCCATATTAATGATTTGAGTTTCTGGAATCGATGACATCACTCTTTCAGATATAGATGATGTCTCATTGACATTATTTGCAATAGTTTTTATTTGAGTATAAATTTTGTAGTGCGATGGGGCTTTAATTGAAAAGCTTGGGCGATATGTTTTAATGAAACAGTTTTGGCAGCGAGTATTTCCTTCATTATTGGTTGAAGTATCAGGATGGTAGTTTGTTAAATTTAATAAAAAATCTCTATTTGATCCATGCCCCGTGCTCTCCTTAAAACAACTTGTAATTTGACTGGCGAACTTAATTGGACAATGATGCGCTGAACAGTCGATGCTCGTTCTGACTCTATTATAATTTTCCATTAATGGTACGATATAATATTTTATACTATCTGTTATTCGTACACTTCTTAACAAAGATTCAAATAATTCAAAATCATCAAATAAGAGAACGATATCTAAAATATCAATTTTTACATCGGAATAATGTTTAATTGAGTTTTCATCCCATGTTATGATACATAAAATAGGGTCTGGATTTTTGATTGTATTTATTTCTAAACATGTTACAGGTTTCGAATCGCTATTTTTTACTACACTATTTAAATTTAATTTTGCATCTTGAACTAAACGTAAGTATTGATCGAACGGCTCATCATTTTGGAAGGGTGAAAATGATAAGGTGTTATTTAATCCTTGATGGAATAATCGTGTTTCTAAATGAACCATTTCATAAAATGAACCGCTAACTCGAGAGTGTTGCTGTATGGATGAAAACATTGTCATGATCCCCTCTCTTAATCGTTCTTTGCTACTAATTTCTTCTGTTGTTATCTTATTATTCTGCTCTTTTATTAGTAGTGCTTCGTATAAAAGTGCAACATAAGCATGAGGATACAAGAAGATACCGCTAACTATTTTAACATGTAGATAATTGTATTTGTCTGGGACGATAACCTTATTGTTGATGTCGTAACAAGTGCTATTGACTAGGCAGGGGATAGAAAATTGGTGAATATCTGACGTTTCCAGTTTAGTTTCCAGTTTATAGAGTACTTCTAGTGTAGTATCAGGTTTACATAATAATTCCATGTTGGCAAATGCTGTTATGGGAATTATGGGATTATTACTAGTAGACTTTGCATATAAAATAATACTATTTTTATTTTTATGTGAATTATTTATATATTCAGGACAAGATAAAGTGGTGATGCTTTTGTTTATATAAATATCTGGACATTTTTGCGCAGAGCGATAGCCATTTTTCATTATGTATTGTATCTCGATTGATTCAGTATCTGCTCTGCCGTTAGCGTTATCCGCTAATAATTTCCATAATGTTTTATTTTGAAAATCATGATTTAAGATTATCGTTTTTGCACTATTTGAAGCGACCGCATTTACGTGTTTTTGTCTCATACAATGAGTCAGTGGGTGTCTTTTCATTATTGAATGATACTTTTTCTTGAATCTTTTATTCCTTCTTTTTTCCGTGTAAATTTTCGTGCAAGAAAGTAAAGATTGAAAACGCTTGTTGTTTTTTCTTATGTTGTCGAGAGGATCATGAAATAGGCTATTTTTCAAATAGTGAAAATCACATTCAACTAATAAGTTGTGACAATGTAAAGTGAGTTCAGTAACAGGTGATACAGTATGGCATAATAGCTGTTTTATTGGGTCAAGTGGATCATTTTCTTGAGTGGCTGGTGAATAGTAACAACTTGAATCTAATGTTATCGTAATAAATACATAACGGAGCGACGTAGGAAGAGGTTGATCTATTATTTCCACTTAATAATTCTTTTAACATTACTGGATCATCAAAAAAAAGGCATACGTGTGTCGTGTCAAGTGTGGGTGTTAAATGATTAGCTTGAGAATCTGAATCAAATACGAGTGTGCATAATGTATGAAGTGTTTTCTTTTTATTTTCATTAGTTTTGCTGAAATCAGTTATAAGATCGCTCGTATCATAGTTATTACTAAAGGGTCTTGTCTGATTTGTTAGAATTTCGAGATAATCATTAAATGGTTCTTCAAATGGTGCAAAAGCAATGCTATTGTTGAGTCCGTTGATACATAATTGGTTTCCAAAATAAGTCAGTGTATGCTGTGGATTTGTAGCTCTAGCATGTTTTTGGTTTCGATGTGCTAGAAGAATAGCCTTATAAAGATCCTGTCTTTGTGAAATGATTTCTTGTGTGGCATATTGTTGACCTAATAGGTAGTATTTTACTGCCATATAGGCGCCTGGATAGATTAATAAACCTTTAACTATTTTTACAAGCTTGAAATTTTCATTAGTTGGTTTGATAACTTCATTAGTTTCGTTGTAGCAGGTTGTGTTGATAAAACAAGGGGTTGATAGAGTGTCGTTCTTTTGCAAGGATGTTACTGTTTTTTCAAAATCATTAGACTCCTTTAAATCTATAAATATATTTGAAGCTAATATAGGATGCGCAGAAACGTACGGTGTATAAACCGGTATTTTTTGTGTGGTGTATTTCTCAAGATTACGATACTCTTTGTTTTGATAAGGAGATAATTCAGAATTATTAGTTAAAGGCTCATTAGCTGAAGCGCACTCTGAGATTGAATGCGAAGAGCTTGAGTTTCTCTTCATTGGAGTTATCGATACAGAGCCTAACTGTTCGATTGTATCATCTGGCAATGAATTCTCTTTTACAACGGTGGTGGATGGTTGATTTGAACTGTCTATTAACATGGTGCTAGTAACTCCTTGCAATATTAAAAATAGATATTAATTGATGATGTATCAGACTACGAGTGTTCGACTTTTTTTTAGTGATAAAGTTCATCAGTAAATTTTATATATCCATTAATGCTGACTCATATCCACAGCAAACGCTAGGGCAAAAAACTTGCCCTCCATTAATGATAATGATGTTCAAAGCTTTAATTGCTTCAAATCTGGAAATGAACGGAGCTCGCATTCGTATGCTAGAGTGAGGAGTTTATCGAAATAACCCGTTAACAATCGATCAATTTTTTTCAAACGCATGAATTCATGCGCTATGACGTATTGCCTAGTTGAACACCAATAAGCGACAGGCACTTGCCCGTGAGAAACTCATACGGAGATAGATAGTTTAATCTTTTTTGGTCACATGTTAATCATAAATTGTATTCTTGCTATTGGCTGCTTCGATAGCGCGTCTATGTTCATTCCTTTTGGATAATATCGTCGCAATAATTCACTGGTATTTTAATTCTTCAAGAGTCAGCTGGTTGTAATAGAGTGAAATATGGCTCCAGTCATTGCCATTTTGAGGCAAGTTGAGTCAGAAAAAACCAACATTTTCTAGTTAGCTTTGTGATATTATTATCGTCGAGATCATGCAAAGATCTCGAAACATTATTTTCCTCTGCTATTCGGCGTGCCCTGCTTGATACTCCATTGATGACAACCTGATTTATTGTCAGATGCCGAGTGGATAGTATCACGATACTCTTCTGCAGAACTCACTTGATGCGTCCACGATGTCGACAGAAAAAAGCAGTTATTTTGATTATCCGTCACTCCTGAAGCATGCTTCGGAGCAGCCGGGTATTTATAAAATGTTGGACGATAATATGGACGTGCTTTACATCGGTAAAGCCAAAAACCTAAAAAAACGGCTTGCCAGTTATTTTCGTCAGCAGGGACTGCCGATAAAAACAGAGGTAATGGTCGCCAAAGTCAGGGCGATTGAGACGGTTATTACCAATACGGAGTCAGAAGCACTCATCCTCGAACAGAATTTGATCAAAACCTTGAAGCCTCAGTACAATATCCTGCTACGGGACGATAAGTCTTATCCTTTTATTTATCTGTCTCATAAGGATCGATTTCCTCGATTGGCGCTGCATCGGGGTAGCAAAAAACCATTGTGGCGCTTCTTTGGTCCATACCCCAGTGCTGGTGCAGCTCGGGAAACTCTGGGGATATTGCAGAAAATATTTAAGGTTCGTCAGTGTGAGGACAGTTTTTTTAGAAATCGATCCCGCCCCTGTCTGCAGTATCAGATTAATCGTTGCAAAGCACCTTGTGTCAACCTGGTTAATGAAGAGGAGTACGGTAAGGATGTACAGGATTCTGTCCGTTTTCTTGAAGGTAAAAGCCAGAAAATTATCTTTGATCTGATTGATAAGATGGATGCTGCAGCCGAAGCACTCGAATTTGAGCAGGCCGCACTGTTTCGTGATCAGGTGAATTTTCTTCGACAGACACAAGAAGGGCAGATCACCAGTGCGCAGCAGGGGGATGTTGATGCCTTGGGTATCGCATGGGAGCCGACCGGATGTTGCATTATCGTCTTATTTGTCAGGCAGGGGAGGGTACTGGGTACTCGACAATTCCACCCCGATTTCAAGTTGGAGACGACTCGGGAGGCGGCCTTGTTGAGTTTTTTGGCTAATTTCTATATCAGAAACGCAAATTCAAGGGATTTTCCCAGTAAGATTGTGATTCCCTGCCCTGTAGAAGGTCAGGAGGTTCTTGAGGTGACATTGCGTGAAGTGTCCAACAAAGCGGTCACTTTGTGTCACCAAGTGCGCGGCGATAGAGTACGATGGCTGGAACTGGCGGATAAAAATGCCATTCATGCACTGGCCAGTTGGCAGGCAGATCGAAAGAATGTTTATCAGAAATTCCTCTTATTACAGCAGGTATTGACGTTATCAGCACTGCCTGAGCGCATAGAATGCTTTGATATTAGTCATACGATGGGGGAGGGCACGGTTGCGTCCTGCGTGGTGTTTGATCATCAAGGCGCCGTAAAGTCCGATTATCGACGGTTTAATATTCGTGACATCACGCCTGGTGATGATTATGCCGCCATAGGTCAGGCTGTTGAGCGACGTTATGCTCGGTTGCTGATCGGTGAAGGTAAGGTGCCTGATATCATATTGATTGACGGCGGTATCGGCCAGCTCAACAAGGCGATGGAGTCTCTGGAAAATCTGCAGTTGACGAGCGTTACTGTTGTCGGCGTAGGGAAAGGGAAGAGTCGCAAACCAGGCATGGAAACCTTGCTGGATGGAGTGACAGGTAAAGAGTATGTTCTGGAGCCAACGAGTCCAGCTTTGCACCTAGTTCAGCAGGTACGGGATGAAGCACACCGCTTTGCTATTACTGGGCATCGCCAGCGACGTGAAGGAAAACGTAAAAAATCGACTCTGGAAGATATTCCAGGCGTGGGTGCGAAGCGCCGTTCAGCGCTGTTGAAGTATTTTGGAGGGCTTCAAGCTATTTTTCAGGCGACTGTGACGGAACTTTGCAAAGTTAACGGGATTAATCAAGCACTGGCGCAGGAGATACATGACCAATTGCATCGCTAAAAAAACGAATGACGGAAGATTCATTATCCAATCGCTGTTCGGTAACTGATACACTAGAGTGCTAGAATCGGGAATGCCTCCCTCAGTAGTGGATGATTTTCAGGCTTATTGTCAGACGATGAATATACCGAATATTTTAACATTGATGCGTTTATTGCTGATTCCGGTCATCGTGGTGGTCATATACTTGCCATTTCACTGGACGAATTTTGCTAGTGCCGCTATTTTTATGTTCGCATCCATTACCGACTGGTTCGATGGGTACCTCGCACGACGATTAAATCAAACGACACCTTTTGGTGCGTTTCTTGATCCGGTGGCAGATAAACTGATGATTGCAGTGACTTTGGCGACACTGATTGAACAGTGTAACAGTCCATGGCTGACGATTCCGGCACTGATTATTATTGGTCGTGAGATCACGATATCCGCTCTGCGTGAGTGGATGGCTGAAATCGGTAAGCGCACCAGTATAGCAGTCAACTTTATCGGAAAAATGAAAACAACGATGCAGATGGTCTCTATTACACTGTTACTTTGGGCGCCAGACTTTACTGAGAGTCCAGTGGGTGTGTCGGGTATTGTACTGTTGTATGTGGCGTCTCTTCTTACCTTGTGGTCTATGGTTGTTTATGTACAGGCTGCATGGCCAGAGCTGAAACCTTTTGATGTTGAATAATCTGTTGTTTATCCAATGCTTGACAGGTTGTTATAAGTCAATACAATAGCCATCGTATTTAGCAGGGCAGGGCGGGAATAGCTCAGTTGGTAGAGCACAACCTTGCCAAGGTTGGGGTCGCGAGTTCGAGTCTCGTTTCCCGCTCCATGTTGTAGGAAGAAAGTCTTAAAGGCGGGTTGGTAGATCGGTTATACAGTGGACTGCAACTCCATCTAGGCCGGTTCGACTCCGGTGCCCGCCTCCATTTTTCATCAAGTACTCTGGTGAAGCAGTGCAGGACGGTTTATGTTGTGATGTCCGGAGAGTTATTTCCGGTAAACAGATAATGCCCGGATGGTGAAATTGGTAGACACAAGGGATTTAAAATCCCTCGACCATTAGGTCGTGCCGGTTCGATTCCGGCTCTGGGCACCATGTTAATAGTTTTGGATAGTATCTGACTACCAGCTGAACGTTTTAAAGCAGATCGGTAGAGCGGTTATACCGATGGGCTGCAGTCCATCTAGGCTGGTTCGACTCCGATGTTTGCCTCCAATAAAGAAGGAATCGAAAGGTTCCTTTTTTTTTGTCTGTCATTAAAGTGAGCTGCGTATGATACGAGGCTTTCATTTTATTTTGTGGGCTCCATGCGTTATCGGACGAAAAAATTCTATTCGCACGTTTCAAAAGGGTATTATAGAAAATACGTAAATTATCTTAATAATCAGTAAGGTATAACGCATATCGAATAAATAATCTTCAATATTGTCCAGTCATTAATCTGAAGAGTGTGCTTTTTTTGATCGCCCCATAGCGAACGAGTCATGCTCACTCTTGAGTGGGAATAAGAACATTATTATCCAATAGCTCAGTTAAGACCTCTTCCCATCTCCGCTCCTCTACGGTCGTACTGGTTCGCTGCTGCTGAGCGGAATAGTAACGACCATCACATAACGTTTTAACGCGATCTTTTAGTGAGAATGGCAGACGATAATCTTCCCCATTTGCAAAGAGGTAGAGTGTTTGCTGATCACCTGATTGATGCCACGCTAGACGAGCATCCGTAGCAACCATCAGATAACAGTTCAAATCCTCCGTTTCATTCATAGCACTTTCAGTATATTTAGGCTCAGTCATCAGTCGACCAAACCACTGCGCCACCAAGGCAGGATTGTCGGCATACTCACGTAAAATACGTTGAACTCGGGCGATACTCTCATGAGTGATTTCTGCGGGGCTGACCTGAAATGTGAGATCAGTATCAGAATAACGAAGAAAATCTGAGAGATTGTCACTGAGCCAGTGACCATAATCACTGATCATTTCAGCGTGAGAAGGTGCTCGAAAGCCGATAGAAATGGTCATGCAGTTATTTGATGAAGCGGTTCCCCAGTGAGCCACGCTTGGCGGAAGGTAAAGCATATCGCCAGGATTCAGGTGGAAATCGTTTTCTGTAACAAATGTTGAAAGAATCTTCAGGTCAGAATGCGGCTGTAGGGGAGTGTTGTCATCGCATCGCTGTCCCGTCTGCCACTGTTTTTGTCCTGCTGCCTGTATCAGAAAAACATCATAGTTATCATAATGAGGGCCAACGCCACCCCCTTCTGTTGCGTAGCTAATCATGATGTCATCAAGGCGCCAATCGGGAATGAAGCGAAATTCATTTAGCAGTTCGCGTACTTCAGGTACCCACTGGTCAACAGCTTGAACCAGAAGGGTCCAGTGGCTTCCCGGTAACTGGGTAAAATCCTGCTCACTAAAGGGGCCTCGGCGCAGTACCGATTCTTGGTCATCGATGTGTTGTAGGATAATTCGGGACTCAATCTCTTCTTCGCAGGCGAGGCCTGCCAGCTCATCAGGCGTGATCGGCAGATCCTGTGCCTGAAAGGCATCTCTGAGCAGCAGTGGCTTTTTCTGCCAGTAATCACGGAGGAACTGCTCGACTGACAAGTCGCCGAGAATATGGAATTGCGGGTTGTTCATGGATAGAGTGTCTATTCGGTGTGAAAGAAAAGAGTGGACGCCGAGGCTCCGGCGTTTTTTAAGTATTAACCTGCGTTTATACGGCTTTTGCCTGTTCGGCTGCGTTGCCAGTGTATCCGGCAGGTGTCAGCGCCAGTAGCTGCGCCCTTGCTTTCGCGGGAATATCCAACTGATTGATAAATGTCTGCATGCCTTCACGGGTAATGGCTTTACCACGGGTGAAAGCTTTCAGCTTTTCATAGGGTTCGTCGATGCCATAGCGGCGCATCATTGTCTGAACCGGTTCAGACAGCACTTCCCAAGCGTTATCCAGATCTTGTGCAAGACGTTCGCGGTTAATCTCCAGTTTATTGATACCCTTCAATGTGGCTTCGTAGGCGATCAGGCTGTGGCCGATGCCCACACCGAGGTTACGCAATACGGTGGAGTCAGTCAGATCTCGCTGCCAACGAGATATCGGCAGCTTAGCGGCGAGGTGGTTCATGATGGCATTGGCTAGTCCGAGGTTGCCTTCCGAGTTTTCAAAATCAATCGGGTTGACTTTGTGGGGCATAGTAGAGGAGCCGATTTCACCAGCAATGGTCGTTTGACGGAAGTATCCCAGAGAGATATAACCCCAGATATCTCGATCGAAATCAATGAGAATGGTGTTGAAGCGTGCGAGAGCGTCAAACAGTTCGGCAATATAATCATGAGGCTCAATCTGAATAGTGCAGGGATTCCACTCTAGCCCCAATGAGCTAATAAAATTCGATGCCAGGGCAGGCCAGTCGATCTCAGGGTAGGTCGCGTAATGGGCGTTGTAATTACCGACCGCACCATTCATCTTGCCCAGCAACTCAACACGCTGAATCTGCTTTAGCTGACGCTCCAAACGATAGACAACATTGGCCATCTCTTTACCTAGCGTCGTCGGGGAGGCTGTTTGGCCATGGGTGCGCGATAGCATGGGGAGATCATGAAAATCATGCGCCAGACGGCGGATAGCATCCACCAGTTGGTTTAGTGGCTGAAGAAAAACCTTGCGGCCAGCCTGTAACATCAGCGCATGTGACAGATTGTTGATGTCTTCTGACGTGCAAGCAAAGTGAACAAACTCAACCGCTTTGGCCAGCTCGGTATTGGTCGACATTGTCTTTTTAAGGAAATACTCAACCGCTTTGACGTCATGGTTGGTGGTGCGCTCGAACGCTTTCACCTTTAGAGCGTCTTCCTCGGAAAAGCGATCAACCATGTCATTGAGCAGGTTATGAGCTTCCGCACTGAACGTTGGCAGTTCTGTAATCGCGGTTTCTTTGCTGAGATGTTGGAGCCAGCGGACTTCGACCATGACTCGGAAACGGATCAAGCCATACTCACTGAAAACATTGCGCAGTGTGCAGGTCTTGCTGCTGTAGCGGCCATCAATGGGTGAGATCGCCGTCAGTGCAGACAGTTCCATCAAAATCTCCTCGGTTTGAAGTGGTTAGCTGATCTGTTCCGGCAGGTTGACCAAACAGATCGTGACAGTGGATAATAAAATGCCGAAGGGTTCAGTTTTGCTGTCATAGCGATTCGGCACTTTTCAGCAGCTGATCGATGAGACAGCCCGCTGTCGGGCGCTTGGGCTGTCTTGGCTATTTTTTCCACCAGCAAAGCGGCTTGAAACAGGCCGCCTAGTGCTAGAGTTCGGTCAGTATCTCGTTGACCCATCGCTCCATTGATCCCTAGCATCATCCCGAGATTGTGCTTTTGCTGGCAAAGCGTTGTTCGATAATTCCACCACCCAGACAGATCTCCCTATCATAGAAAACAATGGATTGGCCAAGGGTTACCGCACGCTGAGGTTCATCGAAGATGACATGATAGCCGCCATGCGGCTTTCGTAGAAGTGTGCAACCTTGATCAGGCTGACGATAACGTACTTTGGCCCATAATTTGTCAGGAATCAGTGCAGTATTGTCATTAATCCAGTACACGGTATCGACAGCAAGGGCTTCAGAAAAGAGTCTGGGATGGTCGTTGCCTTGGCCCACGATTAATACATTATGCGTTTGGTCTTTTTCAATGACGTACCATGGAGCATCATCCGTTTTCTTGAGACCTCCGATGCCAAGCCCTTGCCGCTGACCAATCGTGTGGTACATCAGGCCGTTGTGTCGTCCGATGACATGGCCATCTTCAGTTTGGATCTCACCGGGTTGAGCCGGGATGTACTGCGCCAGAAAATCACGGAAGCGCCGTTCGCCAATAAAGCAGATACCGGTGCTGTCCTTTTTGTTGAAATTGGCTAGCTGGTGTTGCTCAGCAATGGTTCTGACCTCATGCTTTTCCAGATCACCGACAGGAAACAGGCTATGCGCCAACGCTTTTTCACCGACAGCATGGAGAAAATAACTTTGATCCTTGTTGCTATCAACCGCTTTCAGTAGCAACGTATGCCCATCACGATCAGTACGACGTACATAATGACCGGTCGCAATGGCATCAGCGCCCAGCTCCAGCGCATAATCAAGAAAGGCTTTGAATTTGATTTCACGATTGCAGAGAATGTCTGGATTGGGTGTTCTTCCCGCACGATATTCTAACAGGAAATTCTCAAAAACATGCTCCCAGTATTCGGCGGCAAAATTGGCTTTGTGCAGATGGATGTTTAGATGATCGCAAACCGCTTGAGCGTCGGCAAGATCCTGAAGGGCTGTGCAATATTCTGTATCATCGTCTTCCTCCCAGTTTTTCATGAACAGACCTTCTACTTGATAACCCTGCTGCATGAGAAGTAGCGCTGAAACTGAAGAGTCGACACCGCCGGACATGCCAACGATGACACGGACGTGTGCATTAGTGGTCATAAAAAAGTGATCATAAAAAAGTGAAAGCTGATTAGACGTTAGAAGGGCGTCAATTGTAATGATCCAGCCGTCAACGTCCAGTCTAAATTCCATGAAGGCAATTTGATATAGCTATCATCTGGACGCATAATGAAGCTACTGCTGGCTGGGTGCCGGATTCTGTAACAAAATATGATTTATTATTGACACGCTTTGGTATATCTTGTCAAGTTCAATAATGGCGAAGCGATAACGGATGAAAATCATCGTCGATACCGCACTTTGCGTGCAAAAACGACAAGAACCGATAGGCTGCTGGTTATCACCGGCGGTATATAAACTACTCAGATTAAGGAGTATGTAATGGGATATCAAAAGATCAACGTTCCTCAAAACGGCAGTAAAATCACCCTTAATGATGATCTCTCCCTCAGTGTCCCCAGTCATCCGATTATTCCCTTTATCGAAGGTGATGGTATCGGTGTGGATGTGACCCCAGCCATGCTGAAGGTTGTCGATGCCGCTATTGAGAAAGCTTATGGTGGCAGCCGTGTCATCGCTTGGATGGAAGTCTTTGCCGGTGAAAAGGCCGTCAGTGTTTATGGTGGTGATGCTTGGTTGCCAGAAGAAACCCTTGAGGCGATGCGTGAATACTGTGTGGGTATCAAGGGGCCACTCACTACGCCGGTTGGTGGTGGTATCCGTTCTCTTAACGTTGCTCTGCGGCAAGAGTTGGATCTCTATGCCTGTATCCGTCCGGTGCGCTGGTTTAAAGGCGTGCCCAGTCCAGTGACTGAACCCGAAAAGACGGATATGGTGATTTTCCGAGAGAATTCGGAAGATATCTACGCCGGTATTGAGTGGGAGGCTGACAGCCCAGAAGCCATGAAGCTTATTCATTTCCTCAAAAAAGAGATGGGGGTTAAAAAGATCCGTTTTGATAAGAGCTGTGGTATTGGTATCAAGCCCGTATCAAAAGAGGGTACTCAGCGCCTAGTGAATAAGGCGATTCAGTTCGCTATAGATAATGATAAGCCTTCTGTGACGCTCGTCCACAAAGGTAATATCATGAAGTACACGGAGGGCGCTTTTAAAGAGTGGGGCTATGAATTGGCCAGAACGGCTTTCGGGGCAGAGCCTCTTGATGGTGGTCCTTGGCATAAGCTGATCAATCCTAACACTCATAGAGAGATCATTATTAAAGATGTCATTGCTGATGCTTTCCTGCAACAGATACTGATGCGACCTGAGGAGTATAGTGTCATCGCGACACTCAATCTGAACGGTGACTACATATCTGATGCTTTAGCAGCAGAAGTAGGGGGTATCGGTATTGCGCCTGGCGCGAATATAGGGGTGGATGTCGCCATTTTCGAAGCAACACACGGTACAGCTCCAAAATATGCAGGGCAGGATAAGGTAAATCCAGGCTCACTGATTCTTTCTGCAGAGATGATGATGCGTCATCTGGGTTGGTCTGAAGCCGCCGACTTGATAATTAAAGGGGTGGGAGGCGCTATTGAGGCGAAAACAGTGACCTATGATTTTGAGAGGCTGATGTCTGATGCAGTCTTGATGAAGTGCTCAGAGTTTGCGGATGCTGTTATTAAAAACATGTAGCCTGCGATCGCAACGATTTTTCTGTACTCACAGTTTTCGATTTCTACTTGTTATGATTCGGTCGCAGGTACTTTTCTAGAGACCTGCTGATCGGTATTCGATGAAAAGTTGTCGTCTTGTGGGCTAGGCAGCACGACATTAACAGCATGAAGACCTTTAGGCCCTTGAATGATGTCATAAGTCACCATTTGTCCGGCTTTCAGCGTTTTATAGCCTTCCATGGTGATGGACGAATAGTGAACGAATAGATCTCCGTCACTGCCTTCGCCAAGGACAAATCCATACCCTTTAACATTATTGAACCACTTTATTGTACCTGTCGGCATGCTTCAGCCTCTCTATTAACTATTTGTTATTTTACTTGTTATTTTGTTATTTATTTTGCCGATTGATTTTCACCGAATGTCTTTTTGCTTTTTTATGTAATATTATTAGTTACATAAAACTTCATCCACAGATTGGAACAAGTATCAGACATG
The DNA here is from genome assembly GCA_023146365.1 of Endozoicomonadaceae bacterium. Taxonomy (GTDB): domain Bacteria; phylum Pseudomonadota; class Gammaproteobacteria; order Pseudomonadales; family Endozoicomonadaceae; genus Kistimonas. The sequence goes on along the minus strand of JAGLCE010000037.1, from coordinate 20,138 downwards.
CAATTAATACTGTCAAGTATTCGCCAGCGAATCAGCTAATATGGTAGTATAGATGTTCTAAAAACACCTTAACATGGCATTCTTTTGACAGAATATTTCATGAGTATTTTTGACAGAGTTCTACTATCATTAAGTTTAGGGAGTCATCTTGAGGATGAGGGTAATGTTGCCGTAGCTTCGGTAAAACCGAAGCTTGCGCCCCCGCCGATGTATCAGGTCATATTGATAAATGATGACTTTACCCCTATGGATTTCGTGATCGAAGTTCTGGGAATCTTCTTCAACTTGTCCAGGGAAAAGGCGACACAAGTTATGCTGACAATACATACACAAGGACAGGCCGTCTGCGGCGTGTACACAAAAGATGTTGCCGGAACCAAGGCCAAGCTGGTTAATTGCTATGCGCGAGAGAATCAGCACCCTCTGCTTTGTATAATCGAAAAAAACAATTAACAGAGTAGATAAGGTGACAATACTATGCTTAATAAAGATTTAGAGCAAACACTAAACAGCGCATTCAAAGAAGCGAGGATCAAGCGTCATGAATTCATGACAGTTGAGCATTTATTGCTGGCACTTATTGATAACAAGTCGGCGAATGATGTACTCGAAGCTTGCGGTGCTAATCTTGATAAACTCCGCAACGACCTCTCCCATTTCGTTGACTCAACTACACCACTGATTCCCGGTAATAATGATGATCGTGAAACACAGCCAACGCTGGGGTTTCAGCGTGTCCTGCAAAGAGCTGTCTTCCATGTTCAGAGTTCCGGTAAGAAAGAAGTTACCGGAGCGAATGTACTAGTTGCGATTTTTAGTGAGCAGGAAAGTCAGGCTGTTTATTTCCTGAAGCAGCAGGAAGTCGCACGCATAGATGTTGTGAATTATATTTCTCATGGAATTTCCAAGGTACCAGGGCATCAGGGTCAGGATACTGAAGATGGTGAGCTTCATGAAGATTCAACGTCCAGTGAAGAGTCCGCTGGAAGCAAACCCCTAGAAGCTTACACCACCAACCTCAATGAACTTGCCATAAAAGGCAAGATTGATCCTCTGGTTGGTCGGGATAGTGAGCTGGAAAGAGTAGGGCAGATTCTGTGTCGACGTCGTAAAAACAACCCTCTCTTGGTCGGTGAGTCTGGCGTTGGTAAAACCGCTATAGCGGAAGGCCTTGCCAAGAGAATAGTTGATGGTGAAGTGCCTGAGATTTTGGCTAATTCCGTCATATACTCTCTGGATCTCGGTGCTTTGCTGGCGGGAACAAAGTATCGTGGTGATTTTGAAAAGCGTTTCAAGAATCTATTGGGTGAACTTAAAAAGATAGAAGATGCCATTCTGTTTATTGATGAGATCCACACTATTATTGGTGCCGGTGCGGCGTCTGGTGGTGTGATGGATGCATCAAACCTTCTCAAACCTTTCCTTTCCAGTGGCGATTTACGCTGCTTTGGTTCTACCACGTTCCAGGAGTTTCGAGGTATTTTTGAAAAAGACAGGGCGCTGGCTCGTCGTTTCCAGAAGGTGGATGTTAATGAGCCAGATGTGGACGATACCTATGCCATCTTGTTAGGATTAAAGAAAAAATTTGAAGAGTACCACAAAATTAAGTATAAAAATGAAGCGCTTAGAGCGGCAGCTGAATTGGCTGATCGCTATATCAATGACCGACAAATGCCAGACAAAGCGATAGATGTTATTGATGAGGCGGGTGCTTTCCAGCGGCTTCAGAAAGAGAGTAAACGGAAAAAAACGATTGGAGTTGATGAGGTTGAATCTATTGTGGCCAAAATGGCTAGAGTTCCGCCGAAGTCCGTTTCTTCTTCTGATAAAGAACTGCTAGAAAAACTGCCTCGAAATATGCGTCTCACGATCTTTGGGCAGGATGAATCCATTGATGCGTTGACAACCAATATCAGACTGTCTCGCGCAGGGCTTAAAGCACCAGAAAAACCCGTTGGTTGTTTTTTGTTTGCCGGACCTACAGGTGTTGGGAAAACCGAAGTTTGTCGTCAGCTTTCCAAGTCACTTGGTATTGAGCTGGTTCGGTTTGATATGTCGGAGTACATGGAGTCGCACACGGTTTCTCGCCTGATCGGCGCACCGCCTGGTTATGTTGGTTTTGACCAAGGAGGTCTTTTGACCGAAGCGATTAATAAATCACCTCACTGTGTTTTATTGCTTGATGAAATTGAGAAGGGACATCCAGATGTATTCAATCTACTCCTGCAAGTCATGGATCATGGCACCTTGACGGATAATAATGGCCGAAAGGCTGACTTTCGCAATGTCATTCTAATAATGACTACGAATGCGGGGGCGGATAACATGAGCCGTAGCTCTATTGGCTTTTCGACTCAGGATCATTCTGTTGAGGGTGGGAACGCTATCAAGAAGGCGTTTACTCCAGAATTTAGAAATCGTCTGGATTCAGTCATTCAGTTCAAACCACTGAGTCCTGAGGTCATCACCCATGTGGTCGATAAGCAGCTGACCGAATTACAGTCCCAACTTGATGATAAGAAAGTTCAGCTGGATGTAAACGAGACCGTCAGGCAGTGGCTGGCTGAAAAAGGGTATGATCGCTTGATGGGTGCTCGTCCGATGGCACGTCTTATTCAAGATAGGTTGAAGAAGCCTATGGCAGAAGAAATACTCTTTGGCAAGCTGCTAAAAGGCGGAACAATGAAAATTAACGTAAAGGACGATGAACTGACGTTTGAGGCAGAACCTTCCTGATATCCATTGATAAACGTCTCTACTCAGGAAGGGTTCACCATTCCTGAGTAGAGACGTTTATCAGCGTGCGCGATAAATGATGCGACCCTTGGTTAAATCGTAAGGAGTCAGCTCTACACGAACCTTGTCACCGGTAAGAATGCGGATATAATTTTTACGCATTTTCCCAGAAATATGCGCTGTAATGACATGGCCGTTTTCCAATTCTACGCGAAACATAGTGTTGGGAAGAGTGTCGACAATCACCCCTTCCATTTCAAACGAGTCTTCTTTTGCCATTCGGCATCTACCTCTGTGTAATGAAAGATTCATGAATGGTAAAGTGGTGTGCATTCTGCCTTAAAACTTATCACAAATCAAAGTCAATGGTGTTATGTTGTCCGCCATTCGCTATTAATATAACGTTCTTGTGGGATATAACGGGCTTTATATGCCATTTTAGAGCAGTTTTGTATCCAATAGCCTAAATACAGATAATTTTTCTGTAAGCATTTCGTCTCTTCGATCTGCCACAAAATACAAAAAGTACCAAGACTACGGGAATGAAAATCAGGATCAAAAAAGGTATAGATCGCAGATAGTCCACTTGGTAAGTAGTCGACAACGGCGACAGCTAGTAGCTTCTGATCCTTACGAAATTCATAAAACCGAGTAAATCCAGAATCCTGACAGAGAAAGTCACAAAACTGCTGGGGCGAAGGAGGGAACATGTCACCATCACTGTGTCGTTGCTTAATATAACGGCGATAGAGTCGATAGCGTTCCCGTGTAAATTCTGGCGTTGAAGATTGTACCGTAAGGTCCTTATTCCCATTCCAAACCCGTCGTTGACTTCTGTTTTTTTGAAAATGATTTACCATGACTCTTATCGATGTACAGGCATTACACAATTGACAATGTGGACGGTAATAATGACTGCCACTGCGTCTGAATCCGTTATCTGCCAGAAAACCTGACATGTTATGATTGATCGTTATAGTTGGATCAAGAAACAGTGTGGTCGCTTTTTGATCCGCCAAATAGCTACAGTCATGGACGGGCGTCGTATAAAATCGCCATCGAAGCTGTTCGTCACTCATGATGATATCTATTGTAGAGATTCCGTTGTCAGTAATCTTGTAGGCTTACGGCTTAGTGTGCCAATCTTGTTAAGAAAGTTTGGTCGCTCTATTAAATGAGCTCCCAGACTGGCTAGATGACTGGTATGAACCTGGCAATCCACTAGTTCAAAAAGCGTTGAACGCAACAGGGCGACCAAGGCCAGCTTGGACGTATTGGACTGTCGACTGAACATGGACTCTCCAAAGAATACGTGTCCAATAGCAATACCATAAAGCCCTCCTGCCAGGTTATTCTCTGACCAGACTTCTATCGAGTGAGCGAAACCGGCACGGTGCAAGTCAAAGTAGGCAGACTGCATGTCGCTGGTAATCCATGTCCCTCCACTGCTCTTTCGGGTTTCTGCGCAAGCCTTTATAACAGACAGAAAATCTCTATTAACCGTAAGACAGAAATGTCCGCTATTGTGTTGCTTCCGGATCAGCTTACGCAGGCTTTTTGAAATGAGTAGCGTATCAGGTGTCAATACCATACGGGGATTAGGAGACCACCAGAGAATCGGCTGCTCGCCACTGAACCAAGGGAAAATACCTTGCTGATAGGCAGAGACAAGCGTTGCAACGGAGAGATTACCGCCGGCACACAATAAGCCATCCGGTTCTATTAAGGCCTGATCGACCGGGGGAAATTCGGGATGAAGATCATCCAGCCATGGAATCATGAACGGCACACTCTAAAGCTAAAGGTCAGCGAATGTATACGATAACGCATTTTAGCAAGGTTGCATCTGGTTTATCATGGATTCAGTCATTATAGAAACGCACTGCCGTACGTCTCTACGTGCTTTCTATTATGCTTTTAAAGTATTCTAGCGATTCTGGATTGATTAGTGCATCGGTATTATTAACTGGCTCTCCGTGAATCGTTGCTTTAACCGCCAACTCACTGAGCTTTCCGCTGACCGTTCTAGGTAGGTCCAACACCTGTATGATCTTTGAGGGTACATGCCGAGGCGTGGTATTGCTTCGTATGGTTTGTCGAATACGTGTTGCGAGTTGATCATCCAGTGTCAGGTTGTTCCGTAGTTGCACGAACAGAATGATAGTTTCATCGGCCTGTTTGGTATAGCCAACCGCCAAACTTTCCTGAATTTCAATGATTTTTTCTACCTGACGATAAATCTCAGCAGTACCAATGCGCACTCCGCCTGAATTAAGTACCGCATCCGAGCGTCCGGAAATGATCACGCCGTCCTCAGCGGTTAATTCACCGTAATCACCATGAGTCCAAAGACCAGGATAGTGTTCAAAATAGGCTTTATGATATCTCTTTCTATCCAGATCTTTCCAGAAAGCGACGGGCATGGCGGGAAAACTGTTTCGGCAAACTAACTCACCCTTCTGTCCAATGAGTGCTTTCCCCTTGCTGTTGACGAATTGAACATCGAGTCCTAACCCTCGGCACTGTAGCTGCCCACGATAGACTGGGCGAATAGGGCAACCGAGCGCAAAGCAGGAGATAATATCTGTGCCGCCAGAAATAGACGCCAGATTAATGTTGTCCGAAATGGCATTGTAGACAAACTCAAAGCTTTCATGCAGCAGGGGGGAGCCGGTTGAAAGCACACAGCGAAGCTTGGATAGATAGCCATTATCAATGGGCCGATAACCTGATTTTTCCAGCGCAGAGATATAGCGGGCACTCGTGCCAAACGTAGTGACGTTTTCCTCTTCAATAATACGCCACAGGGCACTGGGTTTGGGGTAGAAGGGTGAGCCGTCATAAAGCACCACTGCTGCACCGGTCATCAAAGCACTGACCTGCCAGTTCCACATCATCCAGCCACAGGTGGTGAAGTAGAGTAGGGTATCGCTACTGCCGAGGTCTGTGTGAAGAGAGAGCTCTTTGGAGTGTTGGAGCAGAGTCCCGCCATGGCCATGGACAATGCATTTAGGGACGCCTGTTGTTCCTGACGAGTAGAGGATATAGAGTGGGTGATTGAAGTCCACGGCTTCGAAATGGAGGGTCTCTTCGTCGTTATCAATAAACTGGTCATAAGGTATGAATCCAGCCTTGCTTATGCTGTCGGTGATACCGTTCAAAAATGGTATCATGACCACCTGCTCTATCGAACTAATCTGATCGTTAAGTGCTTGAGCATGCGGTAACGTATCAATGGTTTTGCCGTTATAAAAATAACCATCCGTAGCGATCAATAATTTGGGTTCAATCTGGCCAAAACGATCTAGGATGCCGCTCACGCCAAAATCAGGCGAACAGGATGACCAAATGGCGCCAAGGCTCGTCGTCGCCAGCATCATGACGACCGTTTCGATACAATTGGGCATAAGCCCTGCCACTCTCTCGCCACACTGGATGCCTGCATCCTTCATGCTTCGGGTCGCTTTGGCAACCTGAAGGTAGAGTTCTGCATGGCTGATGGTTCGACGCTCACCATCTTCTCGACAGAAGATCAGTGCTGTCAGGTGATCCCTGCTGCGCAACAGGTGTTCTGCGTAGTTCAGGGTTGCACCGTCGAACCACCGAGTATCGGATAACTCTTCTGCCGGAGTGAAAACCTGTCTGGCAGGCTGATAAAAGCGAATAGCCTGATAGTCTACTAAAAAAGCCCAGAAATCAGCACTCTGAGAAACACTCCAGCGATAAAGGTCGCCATAATTTTCATGGGTTGTGCCGAACTGTTGATTGATCGCTTCCATGAATTTCCACAAGTTCGATGCGTGAATCTGTGCTTCAGAGGGGGTCCAAATAGGAAGGTTCTTCGTCATAGTTGTGTTTGTTCTTGTGTCTGAAATATCCGAAAGATTAAGGGTGTAGAGGCTGCAAGACAGCGGCCACCTTTGAATGGTTGATATGATCTAACCGGCTACAGACATAATGATTAGCGGCCAGCAATGCATTCATATCAACGCCGGTTTCAATGCCCAGTCCGTTAAGCATATAAAGAACATCTTCTGTGGCTACATTGCCGGATGCTCCCCGAGCATAGGGGCAGCCGCCCAGTCCAGCAACGGCACTGTCAATGACGGTGATGCCTTCTTGCAACACGGCATATAGGTTTGCTAACGCTTGACCGTAGGTGTCATGAAAATGAGCCGCCAACATGGGTAGTGGGACTTGCCTGCTGACCGTTCTAATCATCTGCCTGGCCTGCTCTGGGGTTCCCATTCCAACGGTGTCTCCCAGAGAGATTTCATAGCAGCCAAGATCTACCAGGGCTTTGGCGACCTCAGCGACACGTTCAGGATGAATCTCTCCCTCATAGGGACAACCCAGCGTACAGGATACGTAGCCTCTGACTCGCAGGTCGGTTTGCTGGGCAACTGGCATCAGTAAAGCGATGCGATCCAAGCTTTCCGCAATGGAACAATTGATGTTTTTATGAGTAAAGGTGTCTGATGCTGCTGTGAACACCGCAATATCCTTGACGCCAGCATCAATGGCAGCTTCCAATCCTTGCAGATTAGGTACTAAGGCAAAGTAGCGAACGGCATCATTGGATTTCAAACCTGCGAACACTTGATCGGTATTCGCCATCTGGGGGATTTGGGTGGGCGACACGAAACTGCCTGCTTCAATCTGGCTAAGACCAGCTTGACTAAGCCGTTCGATAAACTCAACTCTCTCGGCAGGTGTCAGGGTATGAGATTGATTTTGTAGTCCATCCCGTGGTCCGACCTCAACTAACGTGACTTTATCCGGCAGATTCATGGTGCACATCCTCGTTCATGGCCAGTAGGGGAGCACCTTCTTCAACAAGATCGCCTTTTTTATAAAAGAGATCCGCAACCTCGCCGTTACGTGGCGCACGGATCGTATGCTCCATCTTCATGGCTTCCATGATCAGTAATGGCGCATTCTCCGAAACCTGATCACCGGACTTAACCTGTATAGAGACAATGGTTCCGTTCATGGGTGCATTTAAACCAGATAAACCAGAGCCTGATTCTTGTTGATCATTGAAATCCGGTACGGAGAGCGGCAGTGTTAGATGATCCGATATCACCGTCAGAGTAGATTGATGGCTATCAATGAAAAACTGTCCGGCATATTGTCCCGTCAGGGTCACCCCATCCAGGGTGACAGTCGGTTGTTCGAGGGTAAGTTTTTCATCATTAATCAGGCAGTGGTAACAATGGTTATCAGCAAGAACCTGAATGTTAATTACCTCACCCTTGGTTGCGAACCTGAAACGAGTGACAGCAGGGAGATTCATTCGCCACCCGTTACCCGATAACCAAGGGTCACTATTGCATTGATCAGTGGCACAGTGTAGCTGCCATACTGCCGCAACGGCCAGCGACAACAACCGGTCGAGGGGATTGTCGTCGATTAACGATGATCGGTGCTGTTCAATCAGTCCGGTACTGAAGTTAACCGCGCAGAACTCTGGGTTGCGTAATACTCTGAGCAGAAAATCTCGGTTGGTGGAGACACCGCTGATTCTAGTCTCTTGCAGAGCTGTAACCATGCTAGCAATCGCTTTATTGCGGGTTGCTTTCCAAACCACCAGTTTTGCCAACATCGGATCATAGTAGGGAGATATTCGATCTCCGGTTCGAATACCGGTTTCCACGCGTATCTGGTGTGATTCATCAGGAAACCTGAGGCTGGTGACTTGCCCAGTAGCGGGCATGAACTCCTGTTGTACTTGTTCAGCATAGAGACGAGTTTCTACTGAATGCCCCGTCACGGTGATCTGCTCTTGTGTCAGCGGCAATGGTTGACCATCTGCAACCCGTAACTGCCACTCCACAAGATCCTGTCCGGTCACCATTTCGGTGACGGGATGTTCTACCTGTAATCGGGTATTCATTTCCATGAAATAAAATTGGCCATCTGGATTGAGGAGAAATTCGACCGTTCCGGCACCGGTATAACCAATGGCTTTTCCCGCTGCGACGGCTGCGCTTCCCATGGCCTCCCGAGTCGTACTATTCAATCCTGGAGCGGGCGCTTCTTCAACCACTTTCTGATGACGACGTTGAACGGAACAGTCTCGATCCGCGAGGTAAACGCCTGACCCTTGAGTGTCAAAAAAAATCTGGACTTCCACATGGCGAGGGGAGGGGAGGTACTTTTCCAGCAGCATGGTATCGTCTGCAAAGGATTTCATCGCTTCGCGCCGAGCACCTGCCAGCGCTTCAGCAAATGCCTGCTCACTCTCAACAACACGCATTCCTTTGCCACCCCCACCGGCAGACGCTTTTAGCATGAGAGGAAAACCAATACGTCTGGCCGCATTCCGCAACGTGTCATCCTGTTGATTGTGACCATGAAAGCCTGGCAATAACGGGATACCCGCTGACTCCAACAAGCGTTTCGCTTGACTTTTGAGACCCATGGCTTTAATCGCTGCTGGCTGAGGGCCAATCCATTGCAAGCCAGCATCAATAACGGTTTGGGCAAATCCTGCGTTTTCCGACAAAAAGCCATAACCCGGGTGAATAGCATTGGCACCAGACTCTCTGGCAGCGGCCAGGATGGCCGGTATATTCATATAGCTGTCTGCCGCTGCGGCTGGACCCACACAATACGCTTCATCAGCGCACTCTCGGTGAAGAGTGTGACTATCGGGTTCAGAATAGATGGCAACCGTTTGGAGTCCTAGCCGTTTCGCTGTTTTAAAAATCCGGCAGGCAATTTCTCCTCGGTTTGCGACCAAGAGTTTACTGATCGTTTGAATGCCGAGACTCATGGTGACTCCTTGATCCAGGAAGGACGACGTTTTTCCAGAAAAGCTTGCAGACCTTCCTGTCCTTCTTCAGAGATTCTTGTGTGTGCAATGCGATGACTGGTTTCTGCGATCAACGTGTCATCCAGTACGCTGGATGACACGGTTTGAATCAGAGCTTTACAGGCTTCCATGGCAGAGGGACCGTTATCGAGCAGGCGCTTCGTGAGTCTGTCGGCAGCGGTAGGCAGATCAGCTTCAATGGCATGAACCAAGCCTAGTCGGTAAGCATCGTCTGCCGACATGATTTCAGTCGACAACATGTATCGGCGCGCAGATCGCTCTCCAATCGCTCGAATAACGTAAGGACTGATCACTGAGGGAATCAGACCGATTCTGACTTCGCTGAGACAGAATTTGGCATCTGGGCAGCAGAAAGCGATGTCGCTGGCGGCAATAATACCGAGCGCACCACCATAAGCCGTCCCATTAACCAGAGTGACCACCGGACAAGGGAATCTATCAATACGTTTCATCATACTGGCCAGCGCATTAGCGTCGGACAGATTCTCCTCGCGAGAGAGAGTGGCGGTTCGCTTCATCCAGTTTAAGTCTGCGCCAGCGGAGAAACTTTGGCCTTTGGCATCAATAACCAGCACTCGGACAGCGCTATCGGTATGCCATTGATTGAGCTGATCATTCATCGCCTGAATCATTTGGTCATCAAACGCATTATGTTTTGTCGGACGATTCAAGGTAAGACGAGCCACGCCTCGGCTATCCAGATCGTGCAGAATTGTGTTGTCAGTCATAGGATTCCTCTACATTCGGAACAGGCCAAATCGAGTCTCTTGTCTCGGTGCGTTCATTGATGCACTGATGGAGAGTCCCAGTACCTGTCGGGTATCCGCAGGATCAATAATGCCGTCATCCCAGAGTCGTGCGCTGGCATAGTACGGACAACCTTGGCGATCGTAATCGGCAATAACCGACTCTCGATAGTGTTGTTCATCCTGTTCAGGCCATGCTTGCCCCTGTTTTTCCAGAGAGGCGCGCCGCACCATCGAGAGAACGCCAGCGGCCTGTTCACCACCCATGACAGAAATACGCGCATTGGGCCAGCTCCAGAGAAAGCGAGGATCATAGGCTCGACCACACATGCCATAATTACCAGCGCCGAAACTGCCGCCGATCAGTACCGTAAATTTGGGAACTGCCGCACACGCGACCGCCGTAACCAGTTTGGCGCCATGCTTGGCGATGCCACCCGCTTCATAACGAGAACCAACCATAAAACCGGTAATATTTTGCAGGAACACCAAGGGTATGTTTCGCTGACAGCAAAGCTCTATGAAGTGAGCCCCTTTCTGGGCTGATTCTGAAAAAAGAATACCGTTATTCGCAATGATGCCGATCGGATGTCCCAATAGTTGTGCAAAACCGCAGACTAGCGTTTTGCCGAATAACGCCTTGAATTCATCCAGTTCTGAACGGTCCACGATGCGGGCGATGACTTCCCGAACGTCATAAGATGTTTTCAAACTGCTAGGTATCACACCGTAAATTTCATCGGATGGGTAAAGAGGGGCGGAGACCTCTCTGCTGGCAGGCGTACTCTGTGGACGATTAAGTCGTAAGACGCATTGACGTGCAAGGTGAAGTGCGTGATGGTCATCATTGGCGTAGTGATCAACAACGCCGGATGTTCGCGCATGAATATCGGCACCGCCGAGTGCTTCAGCGCTGATAATTTCACCAGTAGCCGCTTTGACCAGTGGAGGACCCGCCAGAAAGATGGTGCCTTGCTGTTTGACGATGATGCTTTCATCCGACATGGCTGGCACATAGGCACCACCGGCCGTGCAGGAACCCATAACAACGGCAATCTGAGCAATCCCTTTGGCAGACATGCGAGCTTGGTTGAAAAATATTCGACCAAAGTGCTCGCGATCGGGAAAGACTTCATCCTGTCGTGGCAGATTGGCACCACCGGAATCGACGAGATAGATGCAGGGCAGGTGATTCTGTTCTGCTATCGCCTGAGCTCGAAGATGCTTTTTTACGGTCAGCGGGTAGTAACTGCCACCTTTGATCGTGGCGTCATTGGCGACAATCATGCATTCTTGACCATAAATTCGGCCAATACCGGCGACAACACTCGCTGAAGGTACGACTTCCTCATAAACATCCAGTGCGGCAAACTGACCAATTTCTAGAAACGCTGATCCCGGATCCAGTAAGGTATCAATGCGCTCTCGAACCAGTAGTTTGCCTCGCTGAGTATGCCGGATGCGAGCTTGCTCACCGCCTCCATCATAGATGGTTGCCGCTTGGTGCTTGAGGTCAGTAACGATACGGGCCATCGCTTGATAATTGGAGTGGAACGTCTCTGAATTAGTGTTGACTTTACTTTTAATAACCCCCATAACCATCTGATCCTTAAGCGCTTTCTTGAAATAATTCACGTCCGATTAGCATGCGTCGTATTTCCGATGTCCCTGCACCGATCTCATATAGTTTTGCGTCACGCAGGTAGCGACCAACGGGGTATTCGTTGATATAGCCATTACCACCGAGAATCTGGATAGCTTCAAGTGCCATCTGAGTCGCTTTTTCTGCACAGTAAAGGATGACGCCAGCGGCATCTTTCCGAGTCGATTCACCTCGATCGCAGGCTCGTGCGACAGCATAGAGATAAGCGCGGCAGGCGCTGAGAGTGGTATACATGTCTGCGAGCTTGCCCTGAATTAGCTGAAATTCACCAATCGGCTGATTAAATTGTTTGCGGTCATGAACATAAGGTATCACCGTATCGAGGCAGGCCTGCATAATGCCTACAGGACCACCACTGAGTACCACACGTTCATAATTTAGCCCGCTCATGAGTACCTTGATACCGGCATTTTCGGCACCCAGTATGTTTTCCTCAGGGACTTCACAGTCCTGAAATACCAGCTCACAGGTATTTGAACCTCGCATACCGAGCTTGTCGAGCTTTTGGGCTCGGGAGAATCCAGGATAATCATGCTCTACGAGAAAGGCGGTGATACCTTTGCTGTTTTTTTCTGGTGCTGTCTTCGCATAAATAATAAAGGTATGGGCATCCGGACCATTGGTGATCCACATCTTGTTGCCGTTCAAAATATAACGATCACCCCGTTTTTCAGCACGTAATCGCATGCTGACCACATCGGATCCGGCACCTGGCTCGCTCATCGCTAACGCACCGACATGGTCGCCAGACACGAGAGGGGGGAGGTACTTGTTTTTCTGTGTTTCTGAACCATTCAGATTGATCTGGTTAACGCAAAGATTGGAATGTGCGCCGTAGCTCAAGCCTACAGAAGCCGATGCTCGGCTGATCTCTTCCATGGCAATGACATGGGCTAGATATCCCATGTCACTGCCACCTTGTTCTGCTGAAACCGTGACTCCCAGAAGTCCCATATTGCCGAATTTCTTCCAGAGATGAGCAGGAAAGAGGTTGTCACGATCAACATCGGCAGCGATGGGGGCTATTTCCCGAGTGGCAAATTGCTGCACCTGTTCGCGCAGCATGGTGGTCGTTTCATCAAGATCAAAGTTCAGACTGCTGACTGATGCGTGCATGACGACTCCTGCTGTAAATGTTGACCACTTAAATAGTGGCTGCTTTTATTGTTCAGATCCTGCTGTCTTTTCGACCGACTGTTTCAATGCCTCGCGGCAGTGTTGTTCCGCATCATCCAGTTCATGCTGCATGATCTGAATGTCATGACGTTGCTGCTCCAGCGCACTGCGATGCACTGCAATTTTATTCAGCATCGTGAACAGTTGCTTCTCATTGCCGTTTTGTGGATCGTAGAGTTTAAACAGCTCTTTGGATTCATCCAGACTGAAGCCCAATCGTTTGCCTCTGAGAACCAGTTTAAGACGAACCTTGTCACCCTGCGAGTAAACGCGGCTCTGCCTCTGACGTTCAGGGAATAGGAGTCCATGCTCTTCGTAAAAACGGATGGCTCTGGTGGTTATATCAAATTCTCTGGCTAGCTCAGAGATGGTGTAGGTTTGGCTCATAAGCGTAAAACAAGACCAATGTGTAGAGCGTTTAAGAGGTTAATCATATTAACTATCCTTTACGTTAACGTAAACCGATAATGCAGTTGATAAGATCGCAGGAGATCCATTTTATTCGCTGTGGATTGCTTGATATCCACGCCGTATCGGTTGCCACTCTAGATAGGTCAGCACACGTAAGAGCCATTCGAGCGGGCCGTAGTGGAAATGGGAGAGCCACCAAGATGCCACAAAAAGTTGGATGACCCAAATGGCGAAGATAACGGAGAGTTGAGTGATGCGATCGACATGTCCGTATAAGCCTAGCCCGAAGCCGTAGAAAATGAATGTGGCGATGAGCGATTGTCCGATATAGTTGGTGAGAGCGGTGCGTCCGACAGCAGCAAGAGGTTCACGTAGAAAGAGCCAAATGGGACGGCGACTCCATAGCATGATGAGGGCGATATAGCCGCTAGCAATGAAAGGTGTGGCCAGATGGTTCGGGATGCGTTCCAAGAAAAGGACGTATTGCCATTGCCATTCATATAAAATAGACAAGCCTAAGCCAAGCAATGCGAGCGGAATGCCTAGTGAAAAGCCGATGATTAGCATTCGTCGATAAAAATTATCACTTCGCTGGGCGGTCAAAATTCCCCATGAGTAAAGCGCCATACCAGCCAGCATCATGCCGAATGCACGAGCGAATAAATCCACGAGAAATGAGAGGTTAAGCAAGTTCTTCCCCTCGCTAAGGGCTAACGCATACCCTGTTTGCCACCGATAAGCGACCTGTTTCGCATACCCCCCGCGAAAGTGAGCCAACTCATATTCGATCTCCTTTTGAGAAGGTTGCCAGTAGGCTATTAACGCTTGACGGCTGGTGGTATCAAGCTCATGCAAGATGTACTGAATGCTTAAATTGAGTAGCGAGGGTAATAGATAGATCGTCAAGCCCAGTAGCAGTTGCCATTTTGGGGCCACGTTGCGGAAAAAATAAAGCATAAATGACGAAACAGCGTAGATCATCAAAATATCGCCGTCCCAAATCAACGTTGCATGAATCAGTCCGATAATGAACAACCACATATTACGAATATAGTGAGCCTTAGCTGGGTTTTTCTGATTAGTTGATAGACTGTTGGCTAGCAGTATCACGCTTGCTCCAAAAAGCATCGAAAACAACGCCATAAACTTCTGATCTGCTATCAGATGCGTTACGCAATAGACAAACCGATTCCAAATATCGTCACCACCATAAGTCGTTGGATTTAAATAGGCGATATCTGGCATAGAAAAGCTCATGATATTCATCAACAAAATGCCCAAAAGCGCAAAACCACGCAAAACGTCAATCGCAATAATGCGGTTTTTCATCTGAGGTACTCCATAAACGGTGGAGAGAGGGCTTTTTTGCTTGGAATCGAATTAGATCAGACTGATGTCGGAATGTCTCGACTGAATTCAAAATGACAAAATTTGCGAAACAATAGGTATCAATATAAGCACTGAGCCAACTGCACATCGGACAAGCGATGCCATGTTCCAAGTAACAAGGCTCGCAACAAAATTAGCAGAGGACGATAGCTGAGGCGACTGTGTTAGAGGCGTAGACTACGAAGCATTGGATGATTTAGGTCAGTGGCTGAGACGAAGAGCTTGGGCTGTGTTGTGAAGGATTTTTGCATGCCGATATTTTACCAGAATATGGTAGGCTTTGTTTGGTTATGCTGAGGTCTCGAATGAGCAATAAAATACTTCCAATCCAGACATTGAGAGCCGTGTTGGGGGGGGGGAGTACTGGATCAGTTCAGGCCAATGTCAGCGAAATCAGTGTGGCTTTTCTATATCAGAGACTAACGGCTGCTATTTAACATAATATAGATTATGCGCATAATTAATAGTAACGGTTATGGGTTATTTACATTTATATCAATATCTGGCTACTATGTTTGCTGGCAGACTTTTACGGGGAAAATGATTGAGTAAGCTCAACTTAGCTGTTTTAGACGCTTTTCTATCGACTTAAGCGACACAGTAAATGTACCATGGTAATGGATAACCA
Organism: Endozoicomonadaceae bacterium; assembly: GCA_023146365.1. Classification (GTDB taxonomy): domain Bacteria; phylum Pseudomonadota; class Gammaproteobacteria; order Pseudomonadales; family Endozoicomonadaceae; genus Kistimonas. The sequence continues at coordinate 4,551 of JAGLCE010000037.1, read as the reverse complement.
AAAGGATAAAACGAATAATGACCCTTAACGGCCTAATCAAATTGACCTCCTTGCTTCAAGATCCTCATCTGACCATTATTCAGTGGCAGATTCTCTTGGTGGTTGCTCAGAACCCCGGAGAAACGATCACTGACCTTGTCTACGATGAAAAGCTGGATTGTGGAACGCCTAGCGATATTGCGGTCAGCGTCAAACGCTTGGGCGAAGGTCGCCGTGACCGCCTAGGGCTTGGCCTGCTTAAAAAGAAACGGCACGAAGATGATGCTCGTTATTTCCGGCTCTTCTTGAGCGCGAAAGGCAAAAAGCTGATCGAAAAATTAAAGCTTAAACTTCGTACTATTAGGTAATTTGGCCATTCAAATGCCGGTTTCTTTATCATCGTATGTCAGATCTTTTTCTTTTGTGTTAAATGTTTTTTCTTTTGTGGCAGCTTGAAGGCCGTCAGTATATGCTTGCAACCTGATTATCTCTTTTTCTAACTGCTTATTTGATAATGAAATTTTTACAAAGGTAGCCAGTTTTTTATTGGCATCTTCCAATGATGTTGTTAATAGCTTGTTTTTAACGTGCACTGACTCCAGTAATTTCACGTCGTCTTGTAGATCTCTTATGAATTTCGTAAGGTCTTTCGGGTTGCCGAGCATGAGTGACAGGGTCTCGGTTATGGCTGCAGGGCCTTCTACTAGCTGTTGAACCCGTTTTTGCATTATCTCATATTCGCTATTCACTTTTTCAAGTGTACTATTTAGCTGGTTGATAGTAGCTCTTGTCTCGCTGAGTTGACGCTCTATCTGAAATCTCTTTTCACGCTCGCCATCGAATAGCTTTTGTAACCTGATTTTTTCTCGCTTCTCCGTGTCGACAACAGCAAGCCAATGGTCCAATAGTGTCTGGTTGGCGTTGTTGAGCCTTTTCTCCTGCTCTTGAAGTGCTTTTTCCTTACTATTTTCGCTCGCTTGAAGTTTCAGCTCTGCTGTTTTCAGCTGCGTCTCTGCAAGGGTGTACTGTGATTCCAGCACTTTGATTGCCGACAGCTGCTCAGCAGTTTGTGATTGTAGTTCGAGGTTTTCTGTATTGAACTGCTCATTTTGACACTCTAGCGCTTCCCTTTCGACAGACAACGATTTTATCTCCTGCTCTCGTTTAGTGATGGTTTTATCAAAGCTTGTTCGTTGATCCTCGATGCGCTCTTCTAGCTCTATTTGTCGCTCGGACTGCCTGAACTTGTCTTTTGTCAGCTCCCTCTTGAGCGCTTGTAATAATTCGGCGGATAGCTCTATGCCTTCACTGTCTCCCAGAACGTCGAGCTCTTGCCATTCACGATAAAACGGGAGCACCGTTTGCTTACCCATATTGACGAGCGTAGCTAATTTTTGTGCCGTGATTTTATCCCCTTCCTCTTTCATGGCATCCAAAGCATTAAAAACCTTGGTTTTACGTACTGCATCCTTATTTGGAGACATAATTTGAACCTATAATACCAGTATTGTAATACTGGTATTATAGGTATTGTTATTTGATCTTCAAGCTAAATAAAGTACCGGTAATATTAATTACCGGTACTTTGATGAGGTAATCGGTATTTTAAAGGGTTAACTAGTCATTCTGTGAATGTGGTGGCACTGCTAGAGGAGGAAAATCTACCCATCTATCGTGATCAAATAGACATATTGCCAAAACCACCCTCCCCGACCGAAAAATAATGATGTCACTGAAATCTGTCAGCAATAGCATTACATCGATTATTGGGCTCACGATGGTGTTGGATTAGAAATGGCGATGAGTTATTATCGGCGACAGGTCGTCTAAATTGGTCTCGTAGGGACTGAACACGGACAACGGCTTGAAAAACACAGATAGATTGAATTATCCTCGTTGATGGGTTCTGCGTAATTAAGGTTAAGGGAATCCATATAGTATGATTATTCCACTATGCATGGACGGAAGTGAAGGACACTATGGCACAGTTACCGATAGACGATCTTAATATTGTATCCCAGGAAATCATTGCCTCGCCGGAACAGATCAAAGCAGAAATTCAGCTGAGCGATACAGCACGGGAGACGGTTTTTCAGGGACGACAAACGATACGTGACATCCTGAAAGGAGAAGACAAGCGTCTGTTTCTTGTGGTGGGTCCCTGCTCTGTTCATGATGTCGATGCAGCACGAGAATATGCAGAAAAGCTGACAAAACTGGCCGAAAGCGTTTCAGATTCGTTGTACTTGGTCATGCGTGTCTATTTTGAGAAGCCACGGACAACGACCGGCTGGAAAGGACTGATCAATGATCCTTACCTGAATAACTCCTTTAAAATAGAAGAAGGGCTTTACATTGGTCGTCGTCTGCTAATGGATATTGCTGAAATGGGACTTCCGACAGCGACAGAAGCATTCGACTCGATCTCTTCCCAGTACCTGCAGGATCTGATTTCATGGTCTGCCATTGGCGCTCGTACGACGGAATCGCAGACTCACCGAGAAATGGCCAGTGGCCTTTCATCGGTTGTCGGCTTCAAAAATGGCATAGATGGTGACTTGGCAGTCGCTATCAATGCGTTGCAATCAGCAGCCATTCCACACCGTTTTCTGGGGCTCACCCGAAAGGGGCAATTGGCCACCACACAGACTAAAGGTAATCAGTACGGTCATGTTGTGCTTCGAGGTGGCAATGGTAAGCCAAATTATGATTCTGTCAGTGTGGCTCTGTGTGAGCAGGCACTTCAGAAAGCGGGCATCAGACCTAACATCATGATCGACTGTAGCCATGTAAACTCTGATAAAGATCCAAGCATTCAGTCGCTGGTGATGGAGAATGTGACCAACCAGATTATTGAAGGTAACTTCTCTATTACCTCTCTGATGATAGAGAGCAATCTTGCTTGGGGTAGCCAATCGATTACGAGTGACCTGAGTGAATTGAAATACGGTGTTTCTGTGACCGATGCGTGTATCGACTGGCGTACAACGGAAGAGACTATCACTAAAATGGCTGACAAGCTGCAGGATGTTTTACCGCAAAGGAAACGACAGGGTTATCTGTAAAAGTCGTTTTAAACTATACGCTATTCAAGGGGCAGGCGATACTTGCCCTTTTTATTGGGGCGTGAACCATTCAGCACCGTTAGTCAACGCTATCTGCGTGATGGTTTCGATCAGAAGATAGCGATTTAGGCGTGATATTTCATCAGTAGACAAGGATACGTAACACACCCATGTCGCGATACCGCCCTCCCCGTAAGCCTGGTTCCTTTTATATTACCCCTGAAGGACATTCGTCACTCAAAGAGGAACTGGATGATCTTTGGCGAACCCAACGTCCGCAAGTCACACAGGCTGTTTCAGAAGCGGCGGCGCAGGGTGATCGGTCCGAGAATGCAGAGTATATCTATGGCAAAAAAATGTTGCGCCAGATAGATAGTCGTGTTCGATTCCTGAGAATGCGACTGGATCAACTGACAATTGTCTCTACATTGCCTGAGAATACTATGTGTGTCTATTTTGGCGCATGGGTAACGGTTGAAGATGAAGAAGGCAATGAAACTACTTGGCGTATTGTTGGTCCCGATGAGTTTGATCTCAAAAACGGATTGCTGAGCATGGATTCACCCCTAGGTTGCGCATTGATAGGTAAAACGGTGGGCGACAGCCTACTTATTGAGGTCGAGAACAACGAACATTATTATTGTGTAATTAACGTTTCTTATGAGAAAAGTTGAAGATTTGTTATCAATGATTAAGGTATTGAATAGTAAATATCCAAATATATGATTGTATAATATAAGAACTTAAATGCTTTATGGTGCTTTTTATAAATTCTTATCATCGATTGTTGTGGGGGAGGATCGGCTGTTTCAGTCTGTATTTTCAGTTTTAAGTCGTTTCTCAACCTTTTCAGTGTGGCCGTAGGACAGTGCCTTGTGCTTGCTGATGTGCGGTTATCTGATGGTCGGCAAACCGTGCTTCGCAACCTGTCGGTAATGTTTATATGTTTTTAAATAAATGACGGACAATTCTCAGTTAAAAGTTGAATCCTGAGACTCTCTCAGTGTTCTTAATTGCGGGAACTGTGCAAGTTCAAGAAGTTACGGATTCAGCTATATCAGATGTGACGCCATAGTAATCGCTTCCTTTTCTTTTCATTTACGGGAAGCGGACTAGGAGACTTATAGATAAATCCAGAATCATCACTCATCAGATCACATTGTCCATCACCGCAAGGAACAACTAAAGGAGTGTCCAGTGAGATACCATTATTTCTGATTCCTGATGAGGCATTCAGTCCAGCGCCAGAGTATGCATCAACGTTCATGTTCCATGTGTATCTACCCACTGAACATTCCTTCTCTCCAGGTATTAATGTTTGGAAAGTGACCTGGCCAGCAATAAAATTCGACTGAGTAACCAATCGCTCGCCATGATTTTGAGCAAAACTTGACCCTTTCGGCCAAGACCTCAACCCATTATTCACCCAACCAGATCCTGGTGTTTGCACTACTAAATCCATTTTCCAGCCGCTGTGAGTATTCCAATCAATGGGATACTTTGTGGT
>JAGLCE010000036.1 GCA_023146365.1 Endozoicomonadaceae bacterium | reverse complement strand
TCATTCTTCCACCAATCAACATAAACCCAGTTCAAACAAATCTGGAAGTAAGCAAATTAATAATACGGAGAGCCACACCCATCCTATTTTATTGCCAGTGCCTCGATGTTTGGCCAGTATTGTTGGACAATCTGAAGAATTACTTAATAAAAAACAAGCTGATAAAATCAATGATCATTCTGCGAGTATGAATAAGAATGATGAGCCTGATTCATCGATAGAACAAACAAAACCCAAACAAAAGTGGTCTAGAATCCAGATAGATAATAGTAACGATACGTGTAATCACGAACTACTATTAACTATGTCCGATCATTCAAGCTATAGAGATAAAGAAACAAATTCATTTGATGAATGGTTAGAGAGAGTGAAAGCTTTTAATGCTAAGAGTGTCATCATGACAAGGACAAGCCAAGGCATACAAGAATCTGGCCTTGCTCTTGAATTAAAAAAAATAAAAATAGCACCCTACGATCGAATTAAAGTGATTGAAAGCTTGGCCTGCTGGACAGATAGGCTTGAATCCTTTTACTTAGATCCACTGATAACAATATTTTACTCATTAGTGGCGTCTAATATTTTCTTTTGTCCACCACACACAATGATAAACGATGAACTTGAATTCATGAGAATACTACTCTCTATATTAACTTCAAAGTATAAAATGAGAGATGATATTATTACATTTCGATGTATCTCTAGTACACTACGGGCTTTATCGAAACTAGCAGAAAAAAGTGTTTTTTTTGCTGAAAATATTAATAACATCGTACCCATACTATTGAGGTTAATCTTTGAAATTGAAGAAAAAAAAATAATCCATCAACATGTATCCAACGCTCTAGTGGCATTAGTAAAACTCGCAACAAACAAGATTAATAGAACAGACATAAAAGATGAAAATGTTATCAATGCAATCAACAGATTATTATATCATGCCACACGGCTAGTTGGAACATTTAATGAATTGTCATTAAGCTCCGTAATGGGTGTCATAACAAGGCTAATGCTGTTGGAAATAGAAGATATGCAGAGCATCATGAATTTCTTTAACGCATCGTTACATTTTATTGTCCCTATTATAAAAAAATCAGCAACGCCAACGGGTTTATCCAATACGTTGTCTGTCATACTACTCTCACTACAAAAGAACGACGATAATATGAAGATACCCGATAATATCGATATAACCAAAGATATAATAGAGCCATTAGTATTGTGCGTGAATAAAGACATTGAAATTAAACCTGGATTCAATGGATATAACTTAAGTACGCTGCTGAGGGACATATCATCATTTAAAGATATGGACCTGCTCGAAATGAAAAATATTTTTGAACCTGTAGTTATATTAATCACTCTCCTACCCAGAGTGACAAAAGAACGTGATACCAGTGCAGCGGATATTGGCGTTATGATGCTTAATGCAGGGAGAGTTATGATACCAGATATGATGAGTATTAATGCAGTGGCTGATTCATTACCTTCAATGCTAGCAATAGTACATGACAGGCTTGAAATTTTCTCTCTAAAAGAGATTAGCCAGGTACTGGTTTACTTGAAGGACATGACAAGAAAGGGTATGTCTTGGAATATAAAATATGATGATTTAATCTATGATATGATGGTCAATGTATATAAAAAACGAGCTAATTTAACGATAGTTGACTCCTGTTTTGTTACAGGCTCTTTATCAGAACTGTTGTCATTTGGTCTAATAGGTGAGCGGAGTAAAAAATTAATTGAATTTCTAAAAAATACATTACTTCCCTATATTGTAAAGAAAAAAGAATATATTGATAAAAACCAAATAATTCATATTATTTGGAGACTTGCAGTGCTGGGGGAATGTATTGAAGTTCCGCAAAGTTTACTTTTACACTTTATCAATACGGACATTATCGATTCATTGTCTCAAGCGTCTCCATCCGTTAACGTATCGAACATGAAGGTATCGAAGATATTATGGAGTTTAACTTATTTTTATATCCAACCAACTGTCAGTAAGCACTTAAAACGTGCTTTAAAGAAAAGTATGCATATTTTATTTGAAAAATTAGAGTCTATTCTGAAAAAAAGAAACGAGTATTCAAAAAAATGGTTAAACATATATACCCGCACTTTTATACTAGCAGCATGTTGGCTCAATATCTATGTTGATATTGATGTTTTGACTTCTTACTATGATAAGCCTAAAACGCAAAGTTCAGGACGACAGCGTGAGTTATTAAAAAAAATGAAACGTTTTTTTAGTGATGAAATTATTGAGAGTGAAAAGGGGGCGAAGGGTTTTTCAGATCTTGATATACTGATTCAAAAATATATGTTTGGGATTGAGGTTGAAGGTCCTTCTCATTATAGTAACTATCCTAAAAAGCTGAGAGTTGGTAGTACTATTATGAAACTATCTACATACCACAAGCTGGGGTACACAGTAATTGAAGTGCCAGTATTGGATATCGCAAATGATAAAAAAATAGAGGAATTATACAAAAAAATCAAACAACACATGATAAAGTGGAACCAGCCAATAGGATTTAATATGTACAACATGTTTAATATTTTATCCGATGAACCTACGGATTAATGAGTCGTGTTGTAGTATAATAAAATTCAAATTAATAAAAATTAAAGGATATCGGCATAAATAGAAAACATAATTTATGTGGCTATTCTTATGCTATTTACAATAAACATTGCAGACATATTAACGCTGACTTCTATAGGTGTTCGCTAAATCACCCAATGATTTTGACATCCGATATCCACCCATCTGGAGGTAGGACAAAAACGACCCATTAACAGAGTAGAAGTGGATTGGGATATACTAAAGTGCTGTCTAGAATAGTAATGATAGAGCAGGAGACCGTTGATTATGCGTATTTTTCAGTCGGCAATCCAGCTTGCGGTGGTCTTGAGCTTGTTATCGGGGTGTTCGGTCTGGTCGGAAGTCTTTGGTCGTTTCTTGAACCATTATCCTCTGGTAGTGATCAAGAGCAGTGATGATATTGGGTTGATAGGGTCGGTAAGTCAGGTTACGACAGAAGGCACGTATCAGCAGGCGGACGTCGATCAGAATGCTGGTCTGTTGGATACCCAAGTTTAGATGTTTTCGAAAAGTGGCGTGCGGACAGATAAACAGATAAAAGGAACTGCCATAGAGCATGAACTCCTTGAGATGAAATGGGGTTTTACAGTGTACTGAAAATGCAGTGCACTGAAAGATAGGCACAATCGGTCAGCAGTGACGTAACAATCACCCATATGAGGGATATCAATCAGGGTGCTTGGGGTGTTCTCCCTTTGGGGATCACTGGGTAGCTGAGGCTTTCGATCTCCTGAGAAAAAAATCCTTGTTCGCAAATATCGAATGATTCTGTTAGAGTCGTGTGGCCAATTGGTTGATCTATAAAGATGTTTGTGCCATTAGCTTAATAAAATAGCACTTATACGTCGGATAATGATTTGGTTTTATGTCTGCGAGCAGTTAATCGGGAGAACAAAATCATGGCTATTGAGCGAACGCTGTCCATCATCAAACCGGACGCAGTGGCCAAAAACGTCGTAGGTGAAATATACAGCCGTTTTGAGAAGGCTGAACTTAATATTGTTGCCACTAAAATGTTGCGTCTTAGTCGTGTTAAGGCGGAAGGCTTTTATGCCGAGCATAAAGAGCGCCCGTTCTTTGGCGACTTGGTGGAGTTCATGACCTCAGGCCCTATAGTGGTCTCTGTTCTGGAAGGCGAAAATGCGGTACTAGCCCATCGTGAGTTGATGGGTGCAACCAATCCGAAAGAAGCGGTTGCTGGCACTATTCGTGCGGATTTCGCCAGTACTATTGATGAAAACGCAGTTCATGGATCAGATTCTTCTGCGTCAGCGGAGCGTGAGATGAGCTATTTTTTCTCGGATGACGAGATCTGTCTGCGTACCCGTTGAGCCTTGATGGTGGCTGTCCTCGGAGCGCCAGTTGAAATGACGGCTGAATGTGTAAAAACCAATCTTCTGGGTCTAACCCAAGCAAAACTGGATGAGTTTTTCATCACCCTTGGTGAGAAAAGATTCCGCACCCAACAGATTATGAAGTGGATTTACCATTTCGGAGTCAGCAGTATTGACGAGATGAGCAATGTCAGTAAAGTCTTGAGGGAGCGTCTCAAGAGTTGTGCGGACATTCGTGGCCCAGAAGTGGTGTCAACGGATTTTTCTGGCGATGGCACCTGTAAGTGGGTGGTTCGCGTGGCGAGTGGTAGCTGCGTGGAAACTGTTTACATTCCAGATGGTAAACGAGGGACTCTCTGTGTTTCATCGCAGGCAGGCTGTGTGCTGGATTGCAGTTTTTGCTCCACAGGTAAGCAGGGCTTTAACTCAGATCTAACGGTTGCCGAAATTATTGGTCAAGTGTGGTTGGCAGCAAAATCGTTTAATAGTGTGCCAGCTAAGAGTGATCGTGCGATCACTAATGTGGTCATGATGGGTATGGGCGAACCCCTACTCAATTTTGATAACGTGATTGATGCGATGAATCTGATGATGGATGATTTTGGCTACGGCTTGTCCAAGCGTAGGGTCACGCTGAGTACCTCGGGTGTGGTGCCTGCAATGCGTCGAATGATCGGCTTGACGGATGTTTCGCTAGCCGTCTCCTTGCATGCACCGAATGATGCTCTGCGCAACCAACTGGTGCCGCTCAATAAAAAATACCCATTGAAAACATTGCTCGCAGCCGTTCATGATTATATGTCCGTACTGCCGGACAAGCGCCGCGTGGTGACGTTTGAGTACGTTCTACTTAAAGGGGTCAACGATCAACCGGAACATGCGATGCAGATGATCTACCTATTAAAGGATGTACCCTGTAAAATTAACCTGATACCCTTTAACCAATTCTTCAGTTCTGGTTATGAGCGTCCTAGCAATAATGCAATACGACGTTTCCAGGTGATGCTGCAGCAAAAAGGCTTCAATGTTACCGTTCGTAGAACACGAGGTGGTGATATTGATGCCGCTTGTGGACAGCTGGTAGGTCAGGTTCAGGATCGTACCCGTCGTAGTGTTCGGTATCGGGATCAGCAGCAGAAAGGCAGCGAAGCCGAGCTCATTAATGTCATAAACATGGCTTCATGATGGGGTGCGCATGAGCAACCGAAAAAATCATCTGAACAAGAAAATTTTCCAGTTATGTATCTATCTCGCTCTGCTCCTGCCATTAATGAGCTGTGTGAGTACCGATTCAGCTACGTTATCGGATGATCTCGACAAGTACGAACGTAAGAATATTGAGATTGCCACCGGTTTTTTCCGTAACGGTTATCCTCAGAGAGCGATCTCACGCCTTGGAAAAATTCTTAAGAAAAACAGCCGCTCTTCCCGCGCCTACGGCATGCTTGGAGTAGTGTATCAGCAGCAGGGAGAGTATGAGCTGGCACAAGAGAATTTCAAAAAATCTCTTGAATTGAAAAGCAACGCCTCTGATGTTCTTAATAACTATGGCACGTTATTATTTGCGATGGGGCACTATGATCAGGCTAATAAAGCATTCGAAGAAGTGACCCAAGATATCTACTACGCTCATCGTAGCCGAGCGTTTGATAATCTGGGTTTTATTGCCATGAAACAGGGGAATAAAGCAGAAGCCAAAAAGCGATTCCAGCGTGCTCTGAGGCTGGAACCCCGTCTTCCTAGCTCCAATTTGGCGCTTGCCAAAATTTACTTATCTGACGGATATTATCCGGAGGCTTTCCAGCATTTTCAACAATTTGATATTGATAATAATCGATTTTCAGCTGATATTCTGTGGCTGGGGTTAAGGATCGCTCGTGCGGTTGATCGAATGGATCTGGTAGAAAAGTATGGATCTACTCTGTCAAAGCTTTACCCCAAGTCTGATGAATATCGTAAATATGAGCAATATAAGCGTACATTACCATGACTAATAGCGAAAACAATGATCAGGAACATTCTGATTCGCATGCAGTCGAAACAGATAACAGCTTGGAAAACTTGGGAGAACGACTGGTACGTGCGCGTGAAGCGAAAGGTATGGGGGTTCGTGAAGTGGCTGAGCGTCTGAAAATTTCGGCCACTTATGTCAGAGAGCTAGAAGCGGGTCGTTATGAGTCATTGCCCGGTATAACGTTTGCAAGAGGGTATTTGAAATCCTATGCAAAGCTGTTGGGCTTGGACGAAAGTAAGGTGATTGAGCTATTTAATGCTGAGAAGGCGCCTCATGACGAAACTGATAGTAACTTGTCTTCCCCTGATGTGGTTTCTCTCCGTCGAAAAAAGCAGCGCATGACCATGTCTGCTGGGTTTGCGTTTGTGCTGCTATTCATTATAGGTGGTGGTATATATCTGTGGCGAGATGCTGGGATAGCGACGCTTGCGCTAGAGGCAGAGGAGGCGATTCAGGCGGTAGATATCATTGATGTTGTCAGTTCTGGCTCATTGAAAGAGAGTGATCAGACGGTTGGTGCTATCTCTTCAGCGGTCGACGATGATCGGCTGGTGATTGAATTTCGTACAGATTGCTGGGTTCGGGTCCAGAACGCTAATAATGAGGTACTATTTTCCGATTTTAAGTCGGGGGGTACGGGGCTGCATCTGTCAGCCAAGGGGCCGTTGAATATTATATTTGCTGACATGTCAGCCATACAGACGGTCTATTACAACGATAAACCGATTACCTTTAACATGCCCACTTCGGGGAATAAGGTCGGTCAGCTGAAACTGGGCTGATAAGCCGAGTAGTTAATTTTTTTGTTGTGTGATGAAGCAGTCGTAGAGGGACAGTCAAGTTGGCTAAACAGCTACAGGCCATTCGCGGCATGAATGATATTCTTCCGGATCAGACGCCTGTATGGCGTTACTTGGAGGATACTGTTCGTTGTTTGCTCGAATGTTATGGTTATCAGGAACTACGTGTTCCTATTGTGGAATTCACCAGCCTGTTTGCTCGTGGTATTGGGGAGCATACTGATGTGGTGGAAAAGGAGATGTATACCTTTTCTGACCGCAATAACGAAAGTTTGACTCTCAGGCCTGAGGCGACGGCGGGGTGTGTGCGTGCAGGGATCCAGCACGGTCTGTTTTTTAATCAGATTCAGCGACTTTGGACTATGGGTCCGATGTTCCGCTATGAGAAACCTCAGAAAGGACGCTATCGCCAGTTCCACCAGCTTAGCGTGGAAACGTATGGTATGGTGGGGCCGGACATTGATGCTGAATTAATTCTCATGACCGCCGCATTCTGGCGTAATCTGGGGCTGACGGACCAAGTTACCCTAGAGGTGAATACGTTGGGCAGCGTTGAGGCGCGAGCAAACTATCGGAATGGATTGACTGATTACCTGAAAGCTCATGAAGAGGGGTTGGATGAAGACAGCAAGCGTCGCATGACAACCAATCCCCTTCGTGTGCTGGACTCCAAAAATGAAGCGACACAGCATATTTTGGAAGATGCGCCCCTTCTTCACGATTATCTGGATGAGGAGTCTCGAATTCAGTTTGAGCAGTTGCGAGCCATTTTGGATCATGCCAGAGTGGAGTATGTCGTGAATCAGAAGCTGGTTCGTGGCCTCGATTACTACAACAAGACGGTGTTCGAATGGGTGACGGACTCGCTGGGCTCTCAGGGAACCGTCTGTGGTGGTGGGCGCTACGATGGTTTGGTTGAGCAGCTAGGTAGCAAGGCTGTGCCAGCGTGTGGTTTTGCCATGGGAATTGAGCGTCTGGTTCTATTGCTGGAGACGTTGAACCTAGTGCCTGATACCGTCAATACACCGATTGATGCCATTATTATTCCCGTGGGTAATGTGCAGCCATACGCCATGACCATTGCTGAGCAATTACGTGCTAGTTCGGCGAAGCCTTGTGTGTTGATGAGTTGTGGTGGTGGCACTCTTAAACGTCAGATGAAGCGGGCGGATAAATCTGGGGCTGCATTGGCGTTTATTATTGGTGAAGATGAAGTAGAAAAAGGCCTGGTTACAGTGAAATACCTTCGAGAGGAAAAGGCACAGCAAGCCCTGTCTCTTGAAGGGGCAATCACTCTGCTGGCAACTGTGTAGGTGTCTGGATATCAGGAGTCGCGTGTGGAGAGTGTAAGGACCGAAGAAGGTGAGCTGAGGGCGATCAAAACGTTCTGGAATAGCTATGGTTTTGCCATTGTGCTGGGGCTGATCCTGACCTTGGGTTCTGTATACGGCTATAAGGCTTGGCATAAGCATAAACAAGAGCAAGAGCAGGCGGCGTCTTCCCTGTATAACGAGGTGCTGGATATTGTGTTAATCGGCGATGGGCACGTCTTAACTGATGAGCAGAAAGCCACATTGAATCATCTGAGTGCTGCCTTGCAAGAAAACGCTGCAGGCTCTATTTATACTCAGTTCACGGCGCTATTTAAAGCACGTAGTGCCGTTGTCGAGGGCGATCTTACTACTGCGGCTAATGAGTTGAAGTGGTTGTTGCTACAAAAGCCAGAACGTGAAATTGAAATAGTGGCTCGTTTGCGTCTGGCGCAAGTGCTTCTTGCGCAGGAGGGAAAGGTCAATCAGATTGAGGCGCTTGAGTTGCTGAATCAAATTAGCCAGGTAGGTGCTTTCCAGGGAAGCTATGGTGAAGTCCGAGGCGATGTATTGTTGGCTCTAGGTCGACGTGATGATGCGAGAGAGGCTTACCAAAAGGCGGTCGATGTAGCGGATGCTATCGATAGTCAGCGGTCGTTGATTAAAATGAGGTTGGATGACCTCGCTGAGCGAAAGGAAGTGATCCAGTGAAACGCAATCTTGTCGCTAAAATGAAGGCGCTGATACTGATTGGCATGGCTCTTGGGCTATCCGCCTGTGGTTTATTTTCCAGGAATGAAGATATGCCGGAGCCGAATCCACTGACTGATATCAAGGAAGAGGTGAAAGTGACTGAGGTCTGGAGTCACAGTGTTGGAAATGGTCAAGGTAAAGCTTGGTTGAAGCTGGAACCTGCGGTTGATGGCGACACTCTCTATATTGCTAATGCCAAGGGTCTGGTTATGGCCGTGGGCAGTCATGATGGCAAGCTGTTGTGGCAAAAAAAGCTGGATGTCCAGATTAGTGGTGGCGTAACTGCTGCAGAAGGTCTGGTGATCGTCGGTACGCTTGGTGGCTATGTTCTTGCCTTGAAACAGAACGATGGCACGGAACTCTGGCGCACGCCTACGACTAGCGAGGTATTGAGTGCCCCCGCAGTGGATGATGACGTGGTAGTGGTTCAGACTATTGATGGTAAAGTGGCTGGACTCTTGGCAAGTACCGGTAAGCAGCTTTGGCAACAGGAGACATTGCAGCCGCTGTTGACATTGCGTGGCAGCAGTTCGCCGTTAGCGGTTGATGGTATGGTCTTCGCCGTTTTTGCTAATGGTGAAGCGCGAACCTATCGAGTCGCTAATGGTTCTTTGGTGTGGAACCGTCGCGTTGCTACGCCTAAGGGAAGCTCTGAGATTGAGCGTATGGTTGATCTGAATGGTACACCGGTGTTAGTGAGTAGTTCACTCTACATGGTCAGCTATCAAGGCAATATTTCAGCGCTTGATCCTGATACCGGACGCATCCGTTGGACGCATGAAACATCCAGCTTTCAGGGGTTGGCGGAAGGGTTTGGTAACCTATACCTGTCTGATGATCAGAGTATTCTTTCAGCAGTTGATCAGCGTAGTGGCAGTGTAATCTGGAGCCAGAAAGAGCTGAAGCATCGCGAGCTAAGCGCCCCTACAACGTGGAGCAGTTATGTGCTGATTGGCGACTATGAGGGCTATTTGCATGTCGTCTCTCAGGTGGATGGTCAGTTGCTGGGGCGTAAGAAGATCGATTCGTCGGGCATTCGCGCCAAACCGATCGTGTCGGGCGACATGATCTATGTGTATGGTAATAGCGGAACATTGTCAGCACTGAGTATTCGCTGATAACCTGTCACGAATAACCGCCTTTTTTAACCGGTCGATGATTTGTTAATGAACGGCTGCCCTATGGTAGCCGTTTGCTATTTTAGTCTGCAGTATTCGGAACAGATATATGCTTCCTGTGATTGCCCTTGTAGGGCGGCAAAATGTGGGTAAATCCACACTTTTTAACCGGTTGACGCGCTCCCGTGATGCGATTGTCGCTGACTATGAAGGACTGACTCGTGACCGAAAATACGGCAAAGGACGTTTGGGTGAAAAAGACTATATCGTGATTGATACCGGCGGCATCACGGGTAATGAGCAAGGTATTGATTCGTTAATGGCCCGTCAGTCGCTAGCGGCGATTGATGAAGCGGATGCTGTACTCTTTATGGTTGACGCTAGAGCAGGGTTGACCTTGGGCGACGACATGATTGCGGATCAGTTGCGTCGTCAGGGCAAGTCTGCGTGGCTGGTTATGAATAAAGTAGACACGGTCGATTCAGATTCCGCAGCCTGCGACTTCTACGGACTGGGTATTGGTAGCCCCCATCCTGTCGCCGCAGCGCATGGTCGTGGTGTTCGCTCTTTGATCGAAGCGGTGTTGAATGAGTTTCCCGATGCTGAGGACGTTGATGAAGGGAGAGCGGTGGAGAAAGGGATAAAAATGGCGGTGATCGGTCGTCCTAATGTCGGTAAATCAACACTGGTTAACCGCTTGCTTGGGGAGGATCGGGTCGTTGTCTATGATCAGGCGGGTACCACCCGTGATAGTGTCTATATCCCTTATGAGCGTTTTGAAAAACGGTATACGCTGATTGATACGGCGGGTGTTCGGCGGCGTGGCAGGGTGTCTGAAAAGGTTGAAAAGTTTTCTGTCATCAAGGCGCTGAAGGCTATGAATGATGCCAATGTGGTGATTCTGGTGCTAGATGCCCGTGAAGGTATTGTTGATCAAGATCTACACTTGCTGGGTTTTGTACTGGATAGCGGTCGGGCTTTGGTGATCGCACTGAACAAGTGGGATGGTATGACATCGGATGAGCATCAGCAGGTCAAGACCGAGTTGGAGAGGCGACTGTCGTTTATTAACTTCGCCCGCATTCACTTTATCTCGGCAAAGCATGGATCAGGTGTTGGTCACCTTTATGAATCTGTAGAGGAGGCGTATGAGGCGGCTACCTCTCGCTGGCCTACCCATCATCTGACACAAACCCTTGCAAATGCCGTGGTCAGTCATCAGCCGCCACTGGTTCGTGGACACCGTATCAAGTTGCGCTATTGTCACCTCGGTGGTATGAATCCGCCGACGCTAATCATTCATGGTAACCAGACGGGTGATATTCCTCTTTCCTATCGAAAATACCTAGAGAACACTTATAGACGAGTGCTTAATATCATGGGCACGCCGGTACGGATTGAATTTAAAACTAGCGAGAATCCGTTTGCTGGGCGTAAAAACAAGCTGAACGACCGGCAGGTTAAGAAGAAGCAACGTTTGGTGCAGCACATCAAAAAAATAGATAAAAAGAAGAAAAATAAGCGTGTTAATAAAAAAGGAGGAATGCGCCCACTGCGGTCCCATTGTTTATAAACATAAAGCTATAAACATAAAGCTATAAACATAAAGTGTAAGTTATCAATAACCAGGGGCAAACTGAGCCAGGCTCACACCAGCCAAAGCGCTACCCAGTAAGCACATCTCGACGAATCAGTTCCGGCAATGGGTGTCTGTAAATAGTCAGACCTTAAAAATCATTTTTAAAACAGTTTCCACTGCATCACCAGACTTTTCATCACTTAGACTTAGCTTAGACTTAGGTTGTACAGCTGTTTTAATATCAACCAATCAATCATTAAGCGGACGGGCTTTACTGGTAGCCCTTCATCGCTGTAATGCACGGAAAGTTACAAAGCATTCACCACACGCTCCACTTACGCCAGTCATGACCATTTTATGAAACGCTAGAGCTTCAAGTTGGCAACGTGTACGTTTATCTTATTTTTACTTTTAAAATAAATAATTTGAACGTTTTATGTAGATTAGAGTCACTATATCATACAGAAAATAGAATTATTTAAACCTACTGGCTCTGCTGGTGTTACCCTTTATTTATTTTTATTTATTTATTTTCTAACTCAACTTAAAAGAATTGTTTCTCATGAATACAATTAGTCCAAACCAAACACAACCCTGTAGAGTAATCAGCAACACACAGTGTCCATGCTCGTTTATGTCTAATAAAGTAATCAGGATGTCATCACTATTGATACACAAGCGTGATAAAGATAACAACTTCATGCCCACTGGGGGCAACGATATAATACCACTATCAAATAGTGGTTGTTTTTCGAGCAACACTCGAAGCATTCACTGCAGTATATGTCATAAAACGGTTAGCCAAGCAGATGCTACACACAATGTAGCGCAACCGGGTCCAGATAGCATTATCCCAATTTTTCATGACGATTGCTCCAGCCTTGCTGACTATATCATTCAAAACACGCCAAGCCAAGAAAGCAAGCGTGCCAATACCAAACATCGAGTAGAGCAAAAAGAGTATGAGTTTGACTATGACAAGAAAGAGAATAGCTTCCGATTCGCTCATTGGGACAAGGGTTCTTATCCACCGTTTTCGCTAATGGCCAGCGCAGGTTTTGAATATTGTGAGAATTCTAAGACTATTCGCTGTTGCTGTTGCAATGCTACAGCATGTGAATGGTCCATCGACACAAACCCTTATGATATTCATTTCGAAATATCACCTTTTATGCCCCTACGTTCAAAGCGTTGAATTTCGTACCATGCGATGTGTCCATAATTCCAAAAAAGAAACAGTGAAAACAAAACAATATTCACCGCTTTCCCTACCTTCAATGGGCAGAGGGGCATCAAGGAGAAGAGAAAACCATTCCACTCAGGGAGAGCAATCACGTGGGACTGATATTATAGAAAATTCATACTATCCAGATCATACATCCGTCGCCTCCAGAATAGATAGTTTTTATCAATTAGACGCACTTAAGCAAGCACCCGATGATCTAGCTAAAGCAGGCTTCCTGTGTACCAAATACCCTAATGCTGTTTTCTGTTTTGCTGAGGGTCATGGAATCAGTGAAATTGAAGTAACTGATGACCCTTTTGAAAAGCATGTCAAGTTCTATAAAACCTGCCGCTATGTTAACACCGAAGAGTTTAAGCATCATTGGCAACTCTACCGACAGAATAGAGAAACAAGAAACCACTAAAGAAACCACTAGTTTGTATGAATAGTTCAGAACTGGTCATATTTAATCCTTGTATGCATTGTAATACCTGTGAGTTATGTTACAACCATTTTCCTCTTAAGCCTGTTCCTATTTTAGATCCAGATATATCTGAGGGTCGGTTTAAGCTTGCACGCTTCTGCCCTATATGCTGCCTGCCTATTAAAGAATGCCTATTAAAAAATAATCCCACAAACATTCATTTGAAATGTCAGCATAACTCAACAAAGCCAATCCTGTTTTGGTCATATATTCGCATGCAAAAATTCTTCACAATAGAGTCAAAACTCTTCATACAGCCGTTTTTATTGCTGTCAGTTTTCATGCATAAGGCTAATAATACTTTTCAAAAATAAGGACTATAGACTGATCAGTACACGTCTCCTCTAATCAGGTGATGAATGATACAATGACCTGAGTGAGCGATCAGGCGGCTGGCGTTTATGCAGAACTCCGAACGAAAAATCATCCATGTCGATTGTGACTGTTTTTACGCATCGGTTGAAATACGGGAAAATCCAGACCTCCGAGGGCATCCTGTTGCAGTGGGCGGCATGCCGGATCGGCGTGGTGTCATCGCGACCTGCAATTATGAAGCACGAGCTTTCGGGATACATTCCGCCATGGCATCGGCCTATGCCTGTAAACTTTGCCCAGATCTGATCATCATCAAGCCACACTTTGACCTGTACAAGACAGTCTCTCGTGATATCCACCGAGTCTTTGCCGATTACACGGATATCATAGAACCCCTGTCGCTAGATGAGGCTTACCTGGATGTTTCCAATTGTCAAAAATGCCATGGCAGCGCCACACTGATTGCGCGTGAAATACGGGTCAAAGTAAAGGAGGCGAGCCAGATCACGGTCTCCGCAGGTGTGGCACCCAACAAGTTTCTGGCAAAAATTGCCAGTGACTGGAATAAGCCCGACGGCCTCTGCATTGTGACACCTGATCAAATTGATCAATTTGTCCGTCCGCTACCCGTTCGGAAACTGCACGGAGTCGGCAAAGCAACAGCCGCTCGGCTCCAGCGGATGGGGGTGAAAACCTGCGAGGACTTACGGCGATTCTCACTGGCGGATATGAATCAGCATTTCGGTAGTTTTGGTGGACGTTTATATGAAATGGCACGCGGCCTTGATCCACGCCCTGTGGAAACCAATCGTCGCCGCAAATCCATTTCCGTTGAAAACACCTATGATAATGATTTGCCAGATATTGGCGCTGTATCGCAGCAACTACCGGCACTACTGAATGAGCTGCAGGCGCACTATGAAAAGATCAGCAAGGAATACGCGGTATCCAAGCGATTTGTGAAAATCAAATTCAGTGATTTCACTCAGACAACCCTAGAAAAATCCTGCATCCTAAATGGGTCATCGCTTTATGCACCAGATTATTTCATGGGGTTGGCGGTTCGCGCTTGGAAGCGGGCTGAAAAGCCGGTGAGACTGCTCGGTGTGGGCTTTCGATTGCATGATCTGAAACCTCCGAAATATCAGACACAATTAGAACTGTTTGAGAAACAATATTATTCCTGTTGACTCAATCCTTTCTTTGCTATGGGCCTATCGAAACATGGAGATTAAGTAGTCGGCCATGAAAAACTCGCAACATACTAATTTCAATTTCACGAAAACTCATCCTTCAAGTGAAATACTCAGATGGGTATATTTTACTAGGCCTTGTGCTGCCTAGGGTTAAAGAAATTATTTCTGTTTTTAAGTCACGAATTCAGGTAACAATTATACTTTATTTTGTTATAATTTAATTAAAAAAATCATGTTAACCTCATCATTAACCCATAACATCAGAATACTTGTTGTTATATAATGTTTATGTGTTTTTAGAAAGGTTATATGATTATGAATACTCATTTTACTGTTAATACACCTAATATTGCCTCACAGCCACATCCTCCCCGTAAAGAATTCCAGGCATCATCCGTTCTGGCAATGGCTATGAATTATGAAGCAAAAATAAGTAACACAATAGATAGAAATAGAACTGTGATTCCGACATTAGCGCAACCTATTTTAGGGTTATACGATGAAGAAACTCACGGAGAAAAACCTTATCATTTTATCTCTAAACTTGCGATTGCGAACGAAACTCGATTAAAAATGCAAGACTCTTATGAGCCTACCTCAAAAAATCAATTAAAACTTAACAAAAGTAACAGTGCCCATGAACGTAACAATTCAAGTCAACAGTCTTCTCTAGAGAAAGAGCGACATGACGATGTATTAGCAATCGATTATGGGCGTGAGGAGTCCATTGATGTTATTTCTAGTGATGATAAAGATTATCATAATAGCCCTGCTAGTAGCGATGAGTTGTTTTTGAATACGAATTTTATTGATAGAGTACAAGATTCTCTTGACGGACATTATTCTTCTATGGACGCAGGCGGCGCAGGTATTGATTTTCTTGAAGGAGTAACGGATTACGTTTCATCAGCTAACCTTAAAATCAGATCCATGTTCAAAAGAATGAAGTTAGCGAATGAAACACCAGCTAAATTTGGATATATTCAATGTCTCTTTAGCAGTAAGGCTGTGCAAGAACTTGTTAATCCGCCTGTTCAAATGTATTTTTCCAATCAAAGGCGTGACATTCCTCTACATAACCTAACTTTTTGCATCGAGGCTGATCCATCGCAATTAAGTAGTTTTTTTAACGTCTGGTCTAAAAGAAATCATTATTTCACAACTGGAACAAAATCTTCAAATGAATTAGAGGCATCACATGCTAAAATAGTTAACTATAAAAATCCATATGAACCACCACTTTATATAGTCATTAAAGTATGTGGGACTCCTTCATACAAACAAGTAAATGATTATATACAAAGAAAAATATGTAGTTCACTTGCTTTTCCAGAAGCTTTTACAGGCCTGTCTATATTAGATGAAAAATTAGGTGGCTATTTGAAAAATATCGTCAAAGACACATTTACCTCCATTACCACAGTGGGTGACCTAGACAACATGCTGGATAATTCATCCTCCAAAATAAGCGAGGCCTTAAATCATGTTTACGATATATTATCATCAGATGTAAATTTGAAAGATGCTTTCGTGAAAGCTGATGATTCTAACACAATTGAAGTGTTAACTACATGTAAAAATTCTATAAAAGAATTCTGGGATAACATCTTCCATCATAAGAAAGTTAGTGATTTTTTTGGTTTAGACATTTGCAAATATGTGAGCGGCCCCCTAGATATAGAACGTCATGTGAGAGAGTATTCAGGAGAAAATAAATCAAGCACTCGATTTCGAATAGAGTTGTCGAGAATGGAAAGTGCTCCGAGTAAGATTGCGCTCCAATTTAAATCTGAATCACCAATTACGTTCGCTTCATTAGAAGACATTCTAGTGGAAATGAAAATAGTTAAACATCGAAAAGAGAGCTGATTTTATTCAAACCAACGCCATCTTTTAATGGACTATGAAGATGGCAATGGTCAAATAAACACGAACACCTAATTAAGCAACGTTGTTCACATCCTGAATATCAAAGAGAGCTGTACCTCACCGGATTAAGAGTACTATTATCACTACTGTGGTCTGGATTCTGGATAGATGCACGACCCATATGGTTTTCAGGGCAATACCGACAACCAAAATATCAATGGCCTTATCCATTACTCATGACGAGAACCATGACGAGAACC
>JAGLCE010000035.1 GCA_023146365.1 Endozoicomonadaceae bacterium | reverse complement strand
AAGACCCATGCCCAGTTTACCAACCTGATTGCTCAGCCCGAAGCGGCGTCGGATGAGGTAAAGTTATCCGTTAATAATATGCTCAAGGCGATTAGCGCGTCATTACTGATGGAACAGGTGTTGGCGCCGAATTTTAAATTCAAGACTCGACGCTTTGATGATGAGGCGGAAGAATCCGGAACCATCAAAATCAGAGGGTTTAAAGAGCCGAGTTCAAAGCGGGTCAAGGACATTGTGGAATCCGACCTGAATGATTTGAAAGCCGCTATTTTGCAGGATAATACGCTAATAAAAGCGCTACCCGGTGAATTTATTGACCCTGAGGTGATTAACAAGGTACTTATTCCCAAGGTGATTCAGACGAAATATCCAGAGCTAAGTGATGATGAGGTGGAACAAGTGCGGCAGCATGTGGTCGCCGATTCGGCGATTAAAAACGGTGAAATCAAAGAAGTGGGAGACAAAAAGTTTGTGCGTATGGCGGGGAAGTTTGTCAATATTGAAGATTTGCATATTGATTTAATTGATCGGGTTAATCCCTTTCAGAAAGCCTATGAAGTGCTTTCAAAATCTGTCACAGCCAAGTTGTTGAAAGTGATTCAGGAAACCATTGATGCCGGACGGATTGAAATGACCGATGGCGAGGCAGTGATTTTGTATCGGGATAAAATTCCTCCATTTATGAAACTTCATGGCAAGGAGCCGTTGATTAATTCACATGATCCATTGGAAAAGCGTATGGCGGAAGCACTGGTTTATTTGCGGAATAAGAAGCGGCAACAGGTAAGAGGTCAGCAGCAGTAATGGATTTTGACAAAGAACTAAAAGCCATTCTTGAAGATGATCCGTTGGGGTTGCTGGATATTCAACCCAAAGCCTCGTCTGTTATCAGCACCGATGAACGGTTGCTTGCTTCGTTTGAAGAAATTAACCACTTTATAGAAAACCACGATCGTGAACCGGAAGCCAGTCGGGACATCACCGAACGAAAATTGTACAGTCGTCTGAAAGGTCTGCGTGAGAATCCCGAAAAGGCAACGGGTCTACTGGAGTTTGACCGTTTTCATTTGCTGGCAGATGTGAAAATACCACAGCCCGTAGAAATTCATACGGTTGAAGATGTCATGGCAGATGACCCACTCGGTTTATTAGAGGATAGCGAGGACATTTTTACCCTGAAAAATATACCAAAATCCATTGATATGCCGAATGATATTGCACGGCGTAAGCCTTGTGAAGATTTCCAGAGATTCGAACTGCTGTTTAAGCAGTGTCATGCCGAGTTGCAATCAGGCAAAAGGGAATTGCGAAAATTTACTGGAGAACAGCAAATTAGCGCTGGGCATTTTTTCATTCTGCACGGGGTGATGGTCTATGTTGCTGATGTGGGTGAGCGACAGCGCAACAAAGGCAAGGTGAATGCGCGGTTACATTGCGTGTTTGAGAATGGAACGGAATCCGATATGTTGTTGCGTTCATTGGCGACTGAATTGTATAAAGATGAAAACGGCCGACGGGTATGGAATCTGGATGATGATTTGTTAACTCTTCTAGAGAACGTCACCCAAGACGACCAACCCACCGGATTTATTTATGTGTTGCGTTCGTTGAGTGAGAATCCCGAAATCAAAGTATTGGATGACCTCTACAAAATTGGTTATTCAAGTCAATCAGTAGAGCAACGTATCCAGAATGCAAGCCAGGAACCGACTTATTTAATGGCTGATGTTGAGGTGGTTTGTGAATATCAAACCTATAATCTTAATCCGCAAAAACTGGAATTGTTGCTACATACTTTTTTCGCAAAGACCTGTTTGAATTTTGATATTTTTGATGAACAAGGAAGGCGACATGCGCCTCGTGAATGGTTCGTTGTGCCACTGCCAGTGATTGAAACAGCGATCCAGTTATTGATAAACGGTGAAATTGTGAATTATCAGTATGATGTGCAGGGCAGGCGGTTGTCAGTAAATGATTAACGTTTATGAGTAAGAACCTAACAAAAAAATCCAGCGGACAGTTTAAAGTATCACGGTTTTTTCTATTCGCAAAAAGCCGCGCCCCTTTAAACTGCCGCTGATTTAGGCGATCCCTGTATAGAGTCAGCTCTTCTGTTTTGGTAATAATGTATTTTCGGGAAGGCAAAACATTGAGAAGCTATGCGTGCTCCGTCGTGGTCATATTTCTGCGGATAATATCAACAGGTTGTCGCATTTCATCACTAAACGGGACTGCAATTGTCGACAAATGATAAACACAACAGCATGCAATTTAGACAACAAAATGCTGTCTGTAGATGGTTAATAAAACCCAAGAAGAGACGGTTTCAATGCAAGGAATGTGCGAAAAAAAGGGTTTGACGATGGTTCTCCGACCCCGTCGATCACGCTTTAATGCACATGTTCTTTTCTGTATTGCTTTTTATGTGCTTTTTCGTGCTTGTCTGCTTTTTCGTGACCATGGTTGCAGCCTTCACTATGAACATGACCATGCTGCAGTTCATCCTCTGTCGCATCGCGAACCGCCACGACTTCGACGTCAAAGTGGAGAGTTTCACTCGCTAGTGGTACGTTGGCATCAACCACAACGCTATCTTCAGTGACTGCCGTTACGGTAACGATTTGTGAGCCAGACGAACCTTCAGAGCGGAACTGCATGCCTGGCTCAATAGTGGCATCCTTAAATGTGGACAGCGGGAGCTCCTGCACCAAGCCCTCATCATACTCTCCGTAAGCTTCAGCAGGCTCAACAGTGACCTGAAACTGATCTCCGACCCGTCTTCCCGTCAAAGCATTTTCAAGACCTTTAATGATATTACCAGCGCCGTGCAGGTAGGCTAAGGGAGAACGACCTTCGGAGCTGTCCAACACTTCGCCTTGATCATTTTTCAGCGCGTAATGGATCAGTACCGATTTTTTGTCAGAAACTATCATCATATAATCTCGGGGTATTTAGAGCAGAAGATGCTTGCCATGCTAACGAACTTTGCGACTCAAGAACAGGGAAAAAGCAAGGAAAGAGGCTACAACAAAAAGCTTACAGTCGAATTCAGTGTCAGCTGATCAGAACGGCTGTATCTTGAGCAATCATCAGCTCTTCGTTGGTCGCAATCACCATGGCAACAGTGCTGTCTGTGCTGGTGATAACGCCTTCGTTGCCGAAACGCAATTTCTCGTTCAGTTCATCGCTTATGTAGAAGTCGAATACACCCATCAGCGCCAGAACTTTTTTTCGAATCAGGCCGGAATTTTCACCGATGCCGCCGGTAAAGACCAGTGCATCGATACGGCCCAGTGCAACAAACAGCCCTGCCAAATGCTTGGCCAGAACGTAGCAAAATACATCCAGTGCCAGCTGTGCGCGACGATTGCCTTCGGCAGCCGCTTTTTCGATGACGCGACAGTCATTTTGCAGACCAGAAATACCCAGCAGACCAGACTGTTTGTGTAAAATATCGGTAATTTCTTCCAGAGTGTAACCATAGGTTTTGTTCAAGAAGCTGAATACGTTCGGATCCAAACTGCCGGAACGGGTGCCCATCACCAAGCCTTCCAGAGGGGTTAAACCCATGGTGGTGTCAACAGATTCACCGTTCAGGACGGCTGCGGCACTAGCACCGTTACCCAAGTGAGCCACTAATATGGCGCTGTCGCTCAGCTCCAGACCCAGCATTTCAGCGGCCTTGGCGCTGACATAGCGGTAGCTGGTACCGTGCATGCCATAACGACGCAACCCATGCTCTTCGTAGTATTCGTAAGGTACTGCATAGATGTAGGCGTGCTCAGGCATCGTCTGATGGAAAGATGTATCAAATACGGCAATCTGCTTTAGACTCGGAAAATATTCGATGGCAGTGCGGATGCCGATCAAGTGAGCTGGGTTGTGCAGCGGTGCGAGATGGATGCACGCTTCGATACCCTGAATAACGTCATCAGTGATGACACAGGACTCTTTAAAAGTTTCACCACCATGAACCACTCGATGGCCGATGCCTTCGATAGTGTCGAACAAGCAGGTCTCTCCCAAGAGATCCATGAGTTTGCTAAACACCTTAAAATGATTGGCTGATGGTATTTCGGCCATCTTCTTATTGCCCTGAAACGTCCAGCGGACAGAGGCTTCCGGCGTAGACAGACGCTCAGCAACACCGCTAATTTTCTCGTCACCATCACGAGGGTTGATCACTGAAAACTTCAGTGAAGAGCTACCACAGTTGATGATCAGAATATTCTCTTTGCTCATAAGACTTCCATTTAAGCTGGTTTAACGTAGCAAGACCGAGCTCAACAGGATGGTGCCAATACCAAACACTAATACAAAGTATCCATCGCAGTTTAGTCAGGTTAATCTATTCATGCCTAAAAGCAGAACATAACCTGAGTGTTTACCGGCTTTATTCTTGGTAGAACTGGGTGCTTCGATAATGGTGGCATCCATCAGCGTACCTTCTTTGACCAAGACACCGGCTTCGCTCAGGCTGTACCATTGTTGTGTTGGATACAGTGAATACGCAGCATCGTCATCAGGGGGTAAGGACGGCGACCATTACCCAGCTTGTAGTAATGCGGTTCAATGACTGAAGCCAGTCGTTGCCAAGGCATCAGCTCTTCCCTCCGCCCGAGAAATTTCTCTTTGCGGGGGTTTGACGGCGTTTGTTTTGGTACTCGCTGTCGACGAAGCTGAGCTGGTGTTCCATGGTTCGTCCCATCAAAAGCAATGACGGGGATTATCTCATAACAGAGACTTAATCGCATGTTCCCTAGTACTATTAATCTAATGAGAAGGATTCTCAAAACGTTCAAATTGGTAAGTATATGGTATGCTAGGGTGGCAGCTGCTCTTATCTTCATGAAGAATGTCCACGCGGATCGTTAATTCAGCCTTGAAAGATGAGAGTGAGTATCTGAACAACAGACCCCTGACACTAACGATTTCAATGGTCAGGGAGATTTTAGCTGGCTCCGATCACGCATCCAAGATGCGGAGCACTCTTCGCTATCTAGATAAACAGCCAAAAATGAGGGACTAAAACGTGAGTACCAAGACTGACGCCCTTGACCTGACACCATATGGCATCATCGACGCCATCGAAATCCTGCGCAACCCTTCCTATGATCAACTCTATGAAGAAGAGACCCGTGTCGGCCTAGAAGGTTATGAGTGCTGTGTAGTGACAGAATCAGGTGCGGTGGCTGTTGATACCGGTATCTTTACTGGCCGCTCTCCGCAAGACAAATATATCGTGCGTGATCATACGACTCAAGACAACCTCTGGTGGTCTGACCAAGGATATAATGATAACAAGCCTATCGATTTGCCTGTCTGGAATGATCTAAAAGGAGTAGTTACCCAGCAGTTGTCCGGCAAGCGTCTGTTTGTGGTTGATGCTTATTGTGGCGCTAATCCCGATACTCGTCTTTGTGTTCGCATTATTACTGAAGTAGCGTGGCAAGCACATTTTGTAACCAACATGTTTATTCGCCCTTCTACTGAACAGTTAGCAACCTTTGAACCTGACTTTATCGTCATGAACGCTGCCAAGACCACCAATCCTGACTGGCAGAAACAGGGACTGAATTCCGAGAACTTTGTGGCCTTTAATTTGACCGAGCGAATGCAGCTGATCGGCGGCACTTGGTACGGTGGAGAAATGAAAAAAGGGCTATTCTCGATCATGAACTACCTGTTGCCACTGAAAGGCATCGCCTCTATGCATTGTTCTGCTAATATTGGCAAAAAAAATGATGTGGCCGTGTTCTTTGGTCTGTCTGGCACAGGGAAAACAACTCTTTCCACGGATCCGAACCGGAGGCTGATCGGCGATGATGAGCACGGCTGGGATGATGACGGTGTTTTTAATTTTGAAGGCGGATGTTATGCCAAGTGCATCAACTTGAACCAAGAAAACGAGCCTGATATTTTCAATGCGATCCGCCGAAATGCACTACTTGAAAATGTTGCGGTGGACACAAACGGTCGAATTAATTACGACGATGGCAACAAGACAAAAAACACACGGGTTTCTTACCCAATTGACCATATTGACAATAGAGTCAAACCTATTTCCCGGGGCGGACATGCAACACGAGTTATCTTTCTGACAGCCGATGCTTTTGGGGTCTTACCACCGGTCTCAATGCTGACGCCAGAACAGACTCAGTACCATTTTCTTTCCGGTTATACGTCCAAATTGGCAGATACTGAGCGAGGAATTACAGAGCCGACACCAACGTTTTCTGCGGCTTTTGGTGCCGCCTTCCTGATGTTACACCCGACGCAGTATGCTCAGATTCTAGTCAAGCGAATGCAAGATTCAGGGGCAAAGGCTTACTGGGTGAATACTGGCTGGAACGGTACTGGCAAACGGATTTCCATCAAAACGACCCGCGCTATTATCGATGCGATCCTCAACGGTTCTATTGATGAGGTAGACACCCTATTGCTGCCGTATTTCAACGTAGAAGTCCCTATGGCTATTCCGGGTGCTGGAGAGATTTCAATCCTTGATCCTCGTAAAACGTATGACGATCCAACGATCTGGGATGGGCACGCACAGGAACTGACCACTTGCTTTGTGAAGAACTTTGAACAATACACGGATAATGAAGTAGGTAAAGCGCTGATTGCGGCAGGACCTCAACTGTAACTCTACGTTTTTCCGATACTAAACGCGCCCTAAGTCGCGCTCTTTGTTTCTGGAATATGCCATGCTGACTGACGATATTTGTCCGCTTTGTGGCAATATTGATACCCTCCATTACCACAGGGACAAGGTGAGGGATTATTTTCAGTGTAACCACTGTCGACTGGTATTCGTGCCGCCCTGTTACCATCTGTCCAGAGAACAGGAAAAAGCGATTTATGACCAACATAATAATCAATTGGACGATCCCGCTTATCGCCGTTTTCTCTCACGAATATTTAATCCAGTTATCAATGAGTTAGCGCAGAAAAGCCAATCACGGTGTCAAGGGCTGGACTTTGGATGCGGCTCCAACTCGGCGCTAGCTGCGATGTTTCGGGAAGCTGGCCATGATATGACGCTGTACGATATCTATTTTGCCAATCAGCCTGCCGCATTAGAGCAAACTTACGATTTTGTAACAGCAACCGAAGTAGTGGAACACCTTGCGTCTCCCTGTACGGTGCTAAAGAAACTCATCGATACAGTGAGACCTGGAGGTTGTTTTGGTATCATGACCAAGCGGGTTAAGGATCGACAAGCTTTTGCCAACTGGCATTATATTCGTGATCCGACCCATATCTGCTTTTATTCTGCTGAGACATTCGAATGGTTAGCCGAAAATTATGGTTGTGCCGTAACGTATTCGGACAACGATGTAATTATCCTATATTGCCCAGCATAATTAAAAAAACAACACTGCTGAATCGATCAACTGCGCGATTCGCAAGCTGGTAAAGACCCGTAAACGCTTTCTTTACAACAGCACTTCAATCACTGGTTCATATTAATTTCATGATTTTATTCATTTTAATTGAACTTTAACTCTAACCAAAACTCCAAGGTACTGAAAACTATAATTTTGTTTTTGGTTTTCTACGTTTTTCTACGCTTTTCCATGAAACATGAAATGAGGTTTTAAATTATGCAACAAGATACTCTAGTGAACAAACGTTCAACAATAGTCCCACAACATCCTGCTATTAACTCATTAGAAAAATCTAGCAATGAAAATAAATCAAATACAGAAATTCTTGTAAAAGATACACTTGAACCTTCTAAAACATGGGGGAAAAAAATATATGATTGGATAGTCAAAACATGCCATTGCATTATTGATATTCTATTCTGTAGGTATAATGAAAATGAAAATGAAAATGAAAACATTAAAAATATAGAAACTGAAACTACAGAAACTACAGAAACTAATCAAATTAGCAGTAAAATAAGCAGTAAAGCATCAACAGGTAAAAAAAATAACTTGCCACCTGCAAAAACCATCATTAATACTAATGCACATAATCAAGATGAGAAAACGCTGCTAGACACTCGCACTGACAAACAGAGTGAGGATAACAAGAAGCGACAAGACATCTCGTCAAAGAAAGAAGATAAAGCAGATAAAGAAGATAAAGAAGATAAAGAAGATAAAGATAATCATATAAATGATAGATACCGTACTGCAATAAGTCTTCAAGGGTTACACTATTCTAATTCTACCCATAAAAAATTAGAACCTAAAAACACACGCCATACTGAAACCATTCCTAATACAACAGCCCATTTCTATAAATCAACCAGCCTAGAAGAGGGTTTGGATAAAATAACCAGCGTAAACGGTTTTAATAAAACAGCCAGCTTAGACTATTTGAATAAAACAACCATCTTAGACTATTTGGATAAAACAACCATCGTAGAGAATTTAAAGAGTTCAAATGTTGATACTGGCCCTAGCGAAGAAACTGCCCAAAAAAAACATCACTTTTTTGAAAATCTTTCAGTTGGTCATGAAAATACTAGTTCAAAAACCGGCCCTATTAGAAAAGCAACCAGCTTATTGGGATTGGGTTTACATAGTAAGGAGAGGCGTTCAAGTGTTGACAACATGTCAGTAAAATATAGATCTTTCAGTGATCTTTCAGCTAAGGAGATGAATAAATCAAAGCAACACAAGCTGTTCATAAGTCAGCGAAAGAAGGAACATAGACCCAGAGGATTTAATAGTGCGGTGCCTTCACGGGTGATGCTGAACGAGGATAAAAAACCCGCTCTTCGTTAATTAATAATCACCTAAATCCGTGACTTCATCGAGGGCCTGTGCCTATAGGCATAGGCCTTGTTATTAAAGGCCTTCAAAGGTGAAACTGATTATCTATAAATTCACCACGGGGTGAATTTATAGATACATAAATTCTGCAAAGGGTAACACTAGAAAGGAGAAAAAGGTAAACTACTTCCATTAGTTAACGGCAATTAACGATCAAAGTAGGCTCACCTTTTTCATGACTAAGAATACTTCAAAACACGTCCGAAAACCAGCTAGAAAATAAGCTATTAACACTCAGCTAAGAGGCTCACAAGCTAGGCACGCTTCTGCTTGGCCTTTGCTCGATCACGATAATTAAGCTGGTTGGCCTTTTTGAGGATTCGGTAAAAACTGGATTCAGAGGCGATATATTCTCCTTTATCTACCAGTTTTTGGACAATCTGACTGGGCGGTAACTGGGAATATTCTGTTTGATTACAGAGTATTATTATCTTTTTCCTCTCTTGTTCTGTCAGGTTGTTCATCGGTGTTGGGCGTGATGTTAACGGCCCCTAGTTTTCCGTTATCCCTCCGCCTTTTGTCCAACGCTGAAGGGTTCTGATACTGATCCCTATCTCTTCACAAGCGCGCTGTTTTCCGGCGCTGCTGTCGACGGCTTCTGTGATCAAGCGGATAAATGCTTGCCGATTTGGGTACGAGATCATTCGTCCTCGTTTTCCTCCCGGAGGGCATTGAGCTTTTTTCTCAGCACCAACAACGCTGCGGTCTCGGCCAATGCCTTTTCCTTGCGGTCGAGTTCACGTTTTCCAGTTGCTTAATGCGCTTCTTGTCCTGCTTCGCTCCCTTCCATATTTGCTGTCTGGATTTACCCGCTGACTCTAAGCCCTCAAGGAAGTCCTCTTTCCAGCGTTTGATTTGATATGGATATGGATACAGCCATTATTCCTTCTTCCTTTGCGACTTGGGGTACTGACTGATTGTTTGGGGGTAACATCTTTCGTAGTACAGCAGCCGTACGCTCTTCTGAATAACGGGGCATGGATTCCTCTTTCCGCCCCCTGCTTTCTATAAATTAACCCGTTATCGGAAGGCGACAACTATACTGACACAGGGGGAACCAGAAGCGCCTCACTTTGAAATAATTATTGAACATTCCTCAGAAAAATAACACTCTGACCCCAATTATTCCTCTGACCCCAATTATTCCAATAAAACTATCCTACTTACTCTTTAATTATACCAAGACCCCAGAGAATTGAATATGAGTTTTATTGTACAAGTGACTTGACTCACTAATAATAAAATTCTTTGAAAAAGAATCAGTTTCAAAATTCATGTGCTCGTTTAAACTAAAAAATATTGAATAAATAAGCACACTTGACATATTGGTTATGTTAATTTTAATTAAAGTGCTTATAATAAAACAATGGGTAAAAAAGATCAGTTAAATCAGTTAAATCAGTTAAAAAAAGGATATAGAAATGGCTTATAGTGCCAGCATACGTAGCAATAGCGACCTAATTGTCGTACCAGGTCAGGAAGAGTATCAAACAACTGAAGAAAGGCAAAAAAAATTTGTTGAGTATAAAAATAAGTTTGATCCAAAATCAATCAGTTATTTCTATCAATTTGATCATATAGGCCAATGTCAGATCTCTACGACTCTGGCAAATCAAGGCATGATTCCATCAAAATACTCGAAGGCTTCACTCTCTCTTAATTCTAGAATTGTCGATATAAAGTTGCCTGGATCAGTGACTTGTGTTTATTGCGACGTGGAATTCTTTACGATACGAGGGACAACTATCAATCCTCTAGCTGTACATTTAATCAAAAGTCCGGATTGTCAGTATGCATTAGGTTTTCTCGATTCTTATAGCACTGTGATTGATCCTCTTACAAACGATCCTACGTCTTACACTGATTCGTATATTCCAAATACTGATAGAACTATGATGAATCCTAGTGCAAGAAATCCTGCTTATTCTAATACATTCGATCCTCCCTCTCTTGCTGGTCTTAGCATAGCCCCTCATGCACGTCAAACAGCTCCTATCGCTACTGAAACTGATCGTTTGTCAATCAGACGGTCATTGAATAGAGACAACAACAGGGGTCATGAATCAGTTAACTCTCAAAACGAGGAGATTGCTGGTGGCAATTTTATGGAAGCACTTTCATTGTCCAAAGATCAAGAAAATCGCGATTCAATTTTAGAAGAGTTGTCTCATGTATTACAATCTTATTTCAAGAATTATGACGTATTTAGCAGAGAAGAAGTCATCTCTTTTGTGTCGTTAGTAAATGCTAGCGAAGTTAATTCCGACAGTATTAAACACCTTATAATATTTATCGGAAAATTTCCTACACAACCTATGCCAACACAAGATGAGAATGAGAAAAAACTTCAGGCTAAAATGTGTTTTGTTTGTAGAGGGATTATAGAGGGCACAGATAAGAATATAGAGGGTACAGATAAGAGTGAAGTACAATACATTTGTAATATTGCTAGTGGTCTAGAGGCTGCATGTCGAGATAGGCATTTAGTACTCCTTGATGAAATGGTTGTTAGTGTTGGAGTACCTAATCTCTTGAAAACTCATACAACCGGGCGACAAATGAATTGGAGTGCTTTTTTTGTAGAACTTAAAGAATATCAACATGAATGCATTTTTGAAGAAATTTTTTCTACTTTTAATTTTTTAGAATCGTCAGAAAAATATAATAAGGTAAAGGAGTCTTCTGAATTGAAAGCGTACCTAAAAAACATACTAAGTTTATGCTGTCTGTTTAGAACTAAAAAAGCAAAAGTTACTTATCCTGGTTATGAAGTTGATATAAATATGGTGCGGAGATTCTGCAAAGAATTCAAAGAAAAAATACTAAGTCCTGAGATTTTTTCAACGTTTACTAGAGAAACTCTGGGAAGATTTAAATTTGAAGAAATACAAACTTTTTTCAATGAAAATGATGAACAAACAGCAATAAAACTTGCTAACGCTTTCTCTATATATGAAGAGAAATATGAATATATTGAAAATAGATTTGATGACAATTTGTTTAATGAGAATGTAAAACTACAGAAATTAAATGAGTGTATGAAGTTGAGAATGATAGGATGTGAAAGTATAATCTTTCATAGAATAAAAACACAATGCGATACCTATTTTAATGCAGTAATATCTGATACTATTATTGATATTTCTTTATTAAATAGCATTCCTAATTTTGATTTTAAACTGTTAACAGACTTGGTTAACTCACAGGGAAAATAC
Source organism: Endozoicomonadaceae bacterium (assembly GCA_023146365.1). Taxonomy (GTDB): domain Bacteria; phylum Pseudomonadota; class Gammaproteobacteria; order Pseudomonadales; family Endozoicomonadaceae; genus Kistimonas. The sequence continues at coordinate 7,170 of JAGLCE010000035.1, read as the reverse complement.
GATTAAGCCCAGACTTTAAGCCAGTTAGCCTATCAAGGTCGATTTGCTGGATAACTTATTCGATGATTGTTCGTTTTCAGTGTCTGGGGCCAATTGCTCGGCATCCAGACACACTAACCCTATATTTTAATCATCTGATCCATTCTGACGATATTCACCAACGCAAACAGTATAGCCCCAGCTTTCTATCATTTTTAGCCATGCCACGATAACGCACATTGGTGAAACCAAACTGGCATTTGATGATTCGGAACGGATGCTCAATCTTAGCTATGATGCTGGCTTTAATCTGTTCAATATTAATCAGCACATTATTGATTCCTGAGCGTTTTTTTAGCGCACTTAAGCCGAGGATATTAATAATAAATTGGGGTCACAAAATAAATTGGGGGCAGAGTGTTATTAAATTAACACCTAAATTCTGCAAAGGGTAACACTAGAAAGGAGAAAAAGGCCTAGATTGCCACAATCACTGACACCTTTGGAGTGGATTTGAGAGCTAGCTGCTCGTAGGGGCTTTAGCTCTCACAAACAACACAGGTGGCCATATGAGAAACCATTACAAGAAGCTAACTCTGACTGAACGATACCAGAGTCAAATCCTCCGTGAATTAGTATTTTCGGCGCGTAGAATTGGTGATTACCCCTACATCGTTCCAATACAACGACCTCTCTGGAGCTGAAACGCTGCCCTCCTGGTGCTTATGATGCTGAGACGGCTCATCGAAATAGCTTGCAGCGGTGTAAGACTGCAACCAAATTCCATAAAAGAACTGGCTCTGTGAGTCGGAAGGTAAAATCTCAGCTGGGCTTAGGCTTTACTCCGAAGCAGATTGCAGGGCGCATGAAGCTGGAGTCTTTGTTCACAAGGCTATTTACACCACCAATGCCGCTGAGGCCGTGCACCGGCCAGTTTCGAAAACTGACCAAAACCAAGGGGCTTCGCTAATGAGAACAGCTTACTTAAGTTGCTCTATGCCGGTATACTGAAAGCCTCTGAGCGCTGGACATACCCTGTACAAAACTGGGATTTAACGCTGTCGCAGCTGGCGATCCATTATCCGAATCGCTTAGACGACTACATGAGCTTATGACTAGCTAGGCTGACACAGAACTTTGAACACCCTCCAGAATTTTAAACATCATTGTTATTATTTTTACTCTCGACATCGTCACTGGAACTACTTCTATTAATTATAAATGATACTACCTTCATTGTTCTATCAAGACCAGTCCCCATCCAGCGAACAGTAGAAGTTAACGGCGACGACCAAAACGAAGACCAATCTTTACTTGAAGAACCCTCATTTTCCAGTGTATTCTGAATCTCTTCTTTTACCTCTACCTCGTCTACTTTCTTATCGTCTACTTTTTCATCTCCTGATTTATCGATAGCATCTTTATCCTTTATCGTTTCTGTTGCCTTTAGCGCTTCATCCTTTTTATTATCTTCTGTTTTATTATCTGCATTATCTTCTTTATTGTCTACAACCTCTCCATCACTTCTCGCTTTATTATATTCTGTTTTATTCTCTTCTTTATCCGTTAAAACATTTTCATTACCTATCGCTTTATTATTTTCTGTTTTATCATCTTCTTTATCCTCTACAACCTCTTCATCACTTATCGTTTTACTATCTTCTGTTTTATTCTCTTCTTTATCCGCTAAAACATTTTCATTACCTATCGCTTTATTATTTTCTGTTTTATCATCTTCTTTATCCGCTACAACCTCTTCATCACTTATCGTTTTACTATCTTCTGTTTTATTCTCTTCTTTATCCGCTAAAACATTTTCATTACCTATCGTTTTATTATTTTCTGTTTTATCATCTTCTTTATCCTCTACAACCTCTTCATCACTTATCGTTTTATTATTTTCTGTTTTATCATCTTCTTTATCCTCTACAACCTCTTCATCACTTATCGTTTTACTATCTTCTGATTCATTACTTTTATTTTCTGGTTTTCCATTTTGTTCCTTATTCTGTTCAAAATGACTGCTGGTATTTTTATTAGTATTAAAGCTAAAAAAAGAACTGATTTTACTCAACATATTGATCAACCAGTCGGCTATTTTTCTCATACGCGTTTTAGGGGGAGGAAGCGTATTTTGCATAGATTCGGATATCTCTACTACACTTACACTAACACCACTACTCATTGTAGAAGTGTTATTCTGACCAACTGAATTAGTCAAACTCACTGCTGATCCTGTTAAACCATTACTAGCTGTTACAGACTGTTCCATCACGATAGCTCTCCTGCTTATAAAATATTATTAAAAAATAAAGCTCATACTACTTTGTGACTTTTAATTAAAATGAAAGTTCAAAAAATATTACAAACTATTGAAATAAATTGAAATAAACGTAAATATAGTACAAACTAAAGCAAATATTTCGAACCTACCACAGCAACACATGCCATCAATTTCCTGAATGAACAGACAGCATCGCCACAATCAGAACAGTAATGTGCACTCCTCCAAACCAGCTAGCGCTGCTGTCAGTAAAAGATAATGGCGCGCAACATGACATCGACATTGATGATATATCGTCATCAGACATGAAATGGATGGTATGGGTGCAGAGATTACGAATTATCGAAAGAAAGTGATTCCGACCTGGAACAGTTTCTCCACATCATTGACACGTTTCCTGTCGGTCAGTAACAATATAATGTGGTCATCAGACTGAAGCTCGATATGGTCATGAGCAATCAAAACCTGATCACTCCTCACTACCGCTTCAATGCTCGTACCCAGTGGCAGTTCAATAGCGCCGATCGTTCGACCGATTACTTTGGAATTGGTTTTGTCACCATGGGCAATAACCTCAATCGCCTCTACCACCCCCCTGCGTAGTGAGTAAACATTCACTACGTCGCCACGCCTGACATGGCGGAGCAGGCTGCTTATAGTGGCCAATTGCGGCGATATCATAACGTCAATCGCGTCGCCTTGAAAGAGATCAATATAAAGAGGGTTGTTGATCAGCGTCATGGCCTTTCGAACACCGAGTTGCTTAGCCAGTAGCGATGACATCAGATTAGTTTCATTATTATTGGTCAGTGCGATAAATACATCCGTTTCCTCAATACTTTCTGCAAGCAGAAGGTCACGATCCGACGCATCACCATTGAAAACGATCGCCTTATTAAGAGACCGGGACAGATGACGACAACACTGGGCATTGTTATCAATGATCTTGACGTTGTACTTGTTCTCAATCCTCTTAGCCAAGCGCAGACCGATATTACCGCCACCAACAATAATGATGCGCTTGTAATGTTGATCTAACCGCTGAAACTCATTCATTACCTTACGGATGTGCTTGCGGTCGGCAATAAAGAAGACTTCGTCACCGGCTTCGATAACTGTGGTTCCCTTCGGCATGATCGCTTTTCCTTTGCGGAAAATGGCAGCGACTCGTGCATCCACATCGGGCATATGGTCACGGATGATTCGTAGCTTCTGGTTGACCAGTGGACTGCCCTCATACGCTTTCACAGCAACTAACTGTACTTTTCCTCCAGCAAAATCAAGCACCTGCAAGGCACCAGGGTGTTCGATCAGCTGCGTAACATACTGGGTAACCACCTCTTCCGGACTAATAATAACGTCGATCGGAATAGCTTCCTTATCGAACAATTCCGGAATGTTCTGATAAGCCGTTTGACGAATTCGGGCGATTTTGAGGGGGGTTGTGAACATGGTATAGGCGATCTGGCAAGCCACCATGTTAACCTCATCGGCGCTGGTTACCGCAATCAGCATATCAGCGTCATCGGCACCGGCCTGTTTTAGAATCGAAGGAAATGAAGCCATGCCAGTAATCGTGCGGATATCCAGTCGATCTTGTAACTCCCTCAGTCGTTCGGCGTTGCTATCCACAACCGTGATATCGTTTTCTTCGCTGGCTAGCTTTTCTGCCAGGGTGCCTCCGACCTGCCCGGCGCCGAGAATAATGATTTTCATGAAACGTGCCTGAATGAGTTTTTTACATCATGAGACCGCCAGCTTTACAGCTAGAAAGCATCAGGTCAATCCTGCATTATGACGGTTTTTTTGCGTAACCGGCAGTAAAAAAAACCATCGTGGCTTTTTTTCTGTGGTAGGAGAAGGATGCCGTAACCGGTATCTATTCCATATTCCGGTGATAGTGGTTCTAGAATGGCGTCGTTGCACCGCTCCACAAAGGCTTTTATTTGTTCGCTGTTCTCTTCCGGCATAACTGAACAAGTGGCATAAAGCAGGGTTCCGCCGGGTTTCAACAGCGACCACATCTGATCAATGATTTGCTGCTGCAATATGGCCAGTTGCGTAATATCCTCATTTCGGCGCAACAGTTTTATATCTGGATTTCGTCGAATAACGCCTGTTGCAGAGCACGGGGCATCCAGCAGGATGCGATCAAAGGGCGTATTATCCCACCAAGTGGCCGGTTGAGTGGCGTCTCCAGTAATGACATGAGCGGTCAGGTTAAGGCGAGACAGATTGTCATGGATGCGGGTCGTTCTATCGCTATCAACATCCAACGACCAGAGCGTCAAGTCATTGGTCTGCTCAAGAATATGGCAACTTTTACCGCCTGGTGCTGCGCAGGCATCCAGTATCCGCTCACCAGGCTGTGCATCCAGTAGTACGGCGCTCAGTTGCGCTGCTTCATCTTGCACACTGACACTGCCGTCATAAAAGCCTGGTAGCGCCGTCACCGAGGTGGCTTCTTCAAGCTGAACGCCCTGCTCGGCAAACCGACAGGCATGGGCGACAATGCCTCCTTCAAGTAGCTGTTTCAGGTAATCATCCCGGCTAGCCTGTCGCGTATTGACTCTCAGGGTCATTGGTCCTTGCAGATTTCCAGCTTCAGCTAGCGCCTGCCACTGATTTGGCCAAGCCGCTTTCAAACGGTTCAATAGCCACTGGGGATGTTCGTAACGGGCTTCATCTCTGGATCCTGCCCAGTCGGAGATCTCATCACGTTTACGTTGAGCGCTGCGCAGTACCGCATTAATCAAACCTTTTGCCCAGATTATTTTCAGCTTATGCGTTGCATTAACGGTTTCTGAAAGTATTGCGTGTTCAGAAATTCGGGTGTGCAGCAGTTGGTACAAACCTATCAACAACAGCGCCTGAACGTTCTTTTCGCCCGCTTTCAATGGTTTGTTTAGTAGCCGATCCCTAACCAATGACAGACTGAAGAAGTGTCGGGCCGTGCCATAGCAGAGTTCTCTGAGTAAAGGGTGTTCATCCTCATGCAGCCGTGATTCCGCCTGAGGAAGCATGGTGGCCAAGGATCTCCCTTTGAGCAAGGCTGCAATGGTTAGGGCTGCCTGCATGCGAACATTGGAAGGGCTTTTTAGAAAGGTATTCTGTGAAGAAGTATTCATATCAGGCAAACTGTTTTCCTGGAGCGAATTGCTCGCTACGACTGTTAAGCAGATCTTGCGCACTCATCGCACGACTGCCTGGCCGTTGTAGTTGTTTCAACATCAAGCTGCCAGCGCCACAACTAACGACGATTCCATCCTTTCCTGCTCCAACAATAGTTCCCGCAGCTTGCTCAAAGTCAGTCTCACAGGCTGATGCGCCCCATACCCGAATACGTTCACCGTCGAGTTCTGCCCAAGCGACTGGCCAAGGGTTGAAAGCTCGAATCAGGGAATCAAGTTCCGCAGCGGGTCTATTCCAATTGATGCCGCCCTCTTCCTTGCTCATTTTATGGGCATAATTAGCCAAGGAGTTATCCTGTTTTTCCGCTATGGTATGACCTGCCGTGATGAGATCAAGCACTTGTTGCAGACAGGAGGCTCCAATCGTCGCAAGGCGGTCATGCAGACTCTTCGAGGTGTCATCACGCCGAATCGGGCAGCATGCTTTTAGCAGCATATCACCGGTATCAAGACCAACATCCATTTGCATGATGGTGACGCCAGTTTCTGTATCGCCCGCAGCAATGGCACGCTGAATAGGTGCAGCACCCCTCCAACGTGGCAGAAGAGAACCGTGGACATTGATACAGCCATAAACCGGAATATCCAACACGACCCCAGGGAGCAGCAAGCCATAGGCCACAACGACGATAAGATCAGGCTTCAAAGCCATCAGTTCCTGTTGGACTTCTTCGGTTTTCAGGGTTTTTGGCTGGAAAATGGGAATGTTATTCTCTAATGCACGTTGCTTTACTGGGTTAAAGATCAGCTTACGCCCTCTCCCCGCGGGACGATCGGGCTGAGAGTAGACGGCGATCACCTCATGAGGAGTATCAATGACGGCCTGTAGGTGCAGGCTGGCAAAGTCTGGAGTACCAGCGAAAATAATGCGTAGTCGTTGAGTCATTCTGGATAAAATAAATTTAGTGAGAATTTACCGTATTATCACACTTTGCGAACCTAAAAGAAAAACACTTTGCTATTACTTTTTGATTTGGCTAAAAATTAATTAAAATCATGAATGTGATGAAAGGTCAACATTTTCGAACTAAACCCAAGGATTAAGTTCTATTATGTTATATCGGGAACCAATCAAAATATTGATGGTCTAACTTATAACTTAAGTGTTATTTTTGAGACTGGCCATCATGCCATCACTAGACTTGAATAACCTTACTGACGCCAGTGGCTGAGCAGTAAATCAGTTTTGTTTGATGTGATGGTAAAAAACACACTAAACTTAATACTGTTACGGCATCATTTAAGTAAGGTTCAAAGAAAATGGTGAAACGTAATCTGTCATTGAAAATGAGCAATGGTCGACACCAGTAATTAAGTTATTATTTATTTTTATCAGCGGTTATGTTACGCTCTAGTAAACTGAAAATATTGATGTATAAAACTCTTAAATTAATGGCTAAGAGAGACACTTACTACATACTCACAGCATCGAGGAAATATTTCATATGGAACCACCCAAAACAGCCACTGGACAAAGTAAAGTTACGACACACAAAAAACCAGAGCAAGAGTACTATAAATTAAAGTCATTAGCAAAACTATGGAATCGGTTAATCAATTTTTTATTTACCAACCATCCTTCGATTATTAATTTTTGTATCATTAAAGATCATACGCCAAATGTTGATATAAAATCACGACCTACAAATAACTGCAAGGATATCTGTACAAATTATGACGATGGGTATTATTATGATCTAGATGATAGTTTTAGTT
>JAGLCE010000034.1 GCA_023146365.1 Endozoicomonadaceae bacterium | reverse complement strand
TAGTTCTAGTTCTAGCTCTGGCTCTGGCTATGACGCTGATTATGATTCTGACTTGCCAACAAAAGATGTGCGCATAAAAAAGAAACTGCTTATGTCAAAAAAAGAAAGAAGATTTAACATTATTCGTAATGGGGTTGTTGGAAATATTATTAACATAAAAGACTATTTAGCGAGCCAACTCACAAGTAATAGCCAAGCTGATGTTGACGCAAGACAACAAGGAGTTATTCTTAATGATAAATTTTATTTTCAGAAAGCACTTGGCCATGGAAACTGTTTTTATTTAGCATATTTAACTGGATGGTTACATTATATAGTTGCACATAACACGATTGATGAAACCATTAAAATGCTAGAAAATCAAAAAGCGTATCGTAAAGATGTTCAACGCAGAAACGCTATTGATTATACGGATTTTCTTATTGGCATGTTGCAAAAATTAAAAGAAAACCCGTCCCTTGAAATGATTGGATCGATACTTTCAAACTCGGATATTGCTAATAAAATTGCTATGTATTTGAGAGATTTCGCTGTTTTTGGCGTAGCAAATTCCGTAGAACAAATACTCGTTCATCAGGATAGGTCCAAGGAATACATACGCCTACCTTTAGGAAAAACCCCAGATCCAGCAGATACCACATGGAGATATATTTGGGATCATACTACTTTAATAGGGTTTACTGAAAATGAAAAAGAAGATTCACCGCCTACTGGTGGTATTCTTGATGACAATGAAGCGTTATGTGAGGCAATGCTAAAGGAAGGAGAAGAACTTAGCAGAGAAACCTATTGCAAGGTTCAACGAAAAAATGGTATACATGTACAAAGACCTGAAATAGGTATTCTAAATGATTATTTTGTTCCAATTACATTATATCAAAGAATGGATATACCTCAAAATGAAGGACGAGGAAGCAGGCCAGATGGAAGGCTGGATGGTTATGGTTCAGATAATGTAATAAACCTATTTCGATCTCCTGAGCATTTCGATGCACTTATTCCAAAAGATGTCATTGCTAAGACAAAAGCATCATTGTCAAAAAAAATATAATTAGTAATATTTGATGCACATTGCAATTTCTATTATCTGAATCCGTGACTTCTTGATTACTTACACATCTTTATCGTTTAAGAACACTGCGTGAGATTTCAAATTCAATTTTTACTGAAAACTGTGCGTAATTTATTTAAAAACGCATATTGTCAACTTTATTTTACCAGCCGAGCTACTTGATAAATCAGTTCCTCCATAACCGCTTTCAACCGATGTCGTTTAGCCGTATGGCGAATCGATGAGTCTGACCCTAGCAGCATTTTTTGTAGCATGCAGCGTAAAATATTAATCAAAAAGTACACGTATTCTGGAGTCACTAAATAGATGAATCCCTTGCCAAGGGGATTTATCTGCCGTGCTTTTTGGACTCAGCGACCTACGGCCTTAATCGACCATGTTTCGCTTGCATTGCCTCCTGTCGAGCCAAACTGAGTCCAAAAAGATTTACTAATATTGGCTATGGGTATTGCCAGTAATTATAGCGCCTTTGTTTTAAACCATACTGGTTTAACTTTGTTCATTTTCTACGGCGATCACCGGCATACAAACTGAAGATTGCGAACCAATGTCCGCATATAGTTATGTTTACTGCTTATAGTTAGAAGCCAATAAAGAGATTTATCATTAAATATTTACTGTTAATATTGGCTTAATTTCCATATCGGTATATATATATGTATACGAACTAAGCGCTCACGTACACAGAAAGGCTGATGATGAGCATAGATAAGATAGTTGCGAAGCAATATCGAGATAAAGTTAATCAATCTGTAAGTCAGTTTGGTAGCTTGTCTATGCTCCCTAACCATGGGCTTCCAAGGGAAGGGTGGCTCCGTACTGTGAGAACAGCGCTTGGTATGTCTGGTACACAACTGGCAAAAAAGCTTGGCGTTACCAAGGCCAGAATATTCAAGGCCGAGCACGATGAGCCACATGGCAGTGTCACGCTGAAAACCATGCAAGCCATGGCTGAGGCGATGGATTGCAAGTTTGTGTACGCGATTGTACCAAAGAAAAACGTTGAAGACGTGATTACCGAGCGCGCCCTGGAGAAGGCGCGTGCTCAAGCGAAGACTGCTTCCACTCACATGGCGCTAGAAGCGCAGTCGTTGAGTAAAGAGCAGCTCGAATTTGAAATTGAGCGCATTGCTACGCAAATTATGGATAAAATGCCACCGGATTTTTGGAATGATGAATGACGGATGATTATTCAAACCTTGCCGATTACCCAGATGGTGCGACACCGCTTGATCCTGATAAGCTGGATGGCCTGAAGTTCAAGCATGTTACTAGACCAGCTTGAGCAAGCCTGTATTACCGAAGGTCTAAGGTGGATGAATAAGCAAAAGAACCCTCATGTGTTGTCAGAAGCTTTTGTTTTAGAACTGCACAAGCGTTTGTTTGGCAGCGCATGGAAATGGGCAGGCACGCTCAGGCGCACAGAAAAGAGTATCGGTGTCGATCCGATACAAGTTGCCATTCAATTGCGGCAACTATTGGATGATGCCAAATACTGGGTTGAGCATGGTACTTACTCGCCAAAAGGGCTGGTGGTTACGGGCTGGAAGCTATGAATGAGCGCCGCAATCAATATATCGCAGCGCTTAGAGCAGCCGACGAACACGATATTAGTGCCTTATTAGAGTTCGTCGGGGCTTGAAAAATAAGTATTTGATTAATAGATACCCAAGTTCACTTTTTAACGCATAAAAAGTGGTTTTTTAAATGGCTGTGAATTTAAGTGTAAATAAAGGTTTTAAGTGCATGGTAGATAGCAACCTTATCAATGAAATCAATAAACGACGCACGTTTGCTATCATTTCCCACCCTGATGCAGGTAAGACCACCATCACCGAAAAGCTGCTGCTGTTCGGGAATGCCATTCAGATGGCGGGTACGGTCAAAGGTCGCAAAAGTGGCCGGATGGCGACCTCTGACTGGATGAAAATGGAACAAGAACGGGGTATTTCCATTACCACGTCCGTCATGCAATTCCCTTACCGCGAACAGATGGTCAACCTGCTCGACACTCCAGGGCACGAGGATTTCTCCGAAGATACCTACCGAACCCTGACAGCCGTGGACTCCGTGCTGATGGTGATCGACGGTGCCAAAGGTGTGGAAGACCGAACGATTAAGCTGATGGATGTCTGTCGCCTGCGTAACACGCCCATCTTCAGCTTTATCAACAAGATGGACCGTGAAGTGCGTGATCAGATCGAAGTCATGGATGAGATTGAGTCCATCCTGAAAATTCAGTGTGCGCCAATCACTTGGCCCATCAGTATGGGTAAGCGTTTCAAAGGCATTTACAACCTTTATACCGATACTATTCACGTTTTTACGCCGGGCCAAGGAGATCGGATCCCTGATGACATCCGTATTCAGGGACTAAACTCTGATGAAGCATGCAAACTTTTGGGTGATTTATACGAAGAACTCATGGATGAAATCGAACTGGTTCGTGGTGCCAGCCACACATTTGATCTTGAAAAGTACTTGTCTGGTCAAATGACGCCGGTCTTTTTCGGCACAGCACTGGGCAACTTCGGTGTGCGCGAAATGCTAAATGATTTTATTCAATGGGCACCAGCTCCCATTGCCCGTCATACCGACAGCCGTATGGTCGAACCCACTGAAACAACGTTCACAGGCTTCGTTTTCAAGATTCAGGCTAATATGGATCCACGCCATCGTGACCGTATTGCCTTCTTGCGCATCTGCTCCGGTAAATACACCCGCAACATGAAAATGCGCCACGCCAGAATCAGCAAGGACGTGAAAATTGCCGATGCCGTCACCTTTCTGGCTGGCGACCGCCGCCAAGTGGAGGAGGCGTTGTCCGGCGATATTATCGGTCTGCATAACCACGGCACGATCCAGATCGGTGACACGTTCACTGAAGGCGAAATGATGCGCTTCACCGGCATCCCTCACTTCGCTCCAGAGCTATTCAAGCGAGTCCGACTAAAAGATCCATTAAAATTGAAACAACTACAGAAAGGGTTACAGCAGCTATCAGAAGAAGGTGCAACTCAGCTTTTTATGCCCCTAAATAACAACGACTTAATCCTCGGGGCGGTCGGTGTTCTGCAGTTTGATGTGGTGCGTCAGCGTCTGAAGGACGAGTACAAGGTGGATTGCATTTATGAGCCAGTCAAGGTATTCACTGCCCGCTGGGTAGACGGTGACGACGCCCGTAAGCTGGAAGAGTTCCGCCGCAAATGCGGCGGCAGCTTGGCGAAAGACGGTGGCGGTTATTTAACCTACCTAGCTACTACCCGCGTTAATCTCACTCTAACGGAAGAGCGTTGGCCGGACGTGGTGTTCCGCTCAATCCGCGAGCATTGATCTTCACCTAATCGTCTATTGGTGTCGTGTTCATTAGCGATACTCGTAGCTCGAAAGGCTTTTATCTAAGATAGAAACAATAAACCAACCCACATCCACTTTTGCCATTGAAAATGAACAGAATCCTGATCAAATCAAGCCTTATGGAGATGGTACTACCTAATGAACTCATGATCGTGAGATGAAGTCCACCTAGACTGCCCGTTCCACTTCGAATAAACAGAGTCGTTTAATCCGCCACCTGTATGCAATGTAGCTGCTGGTCAAAGCGTAATTTGTACTGCATGCTAGTATGATGCATTAATCCGACCGACCCATACAGCTGATCTTCTTGCTCATGCATCAGTTTTTTATAGCTCAACATACAGGTAGTAACTTTTATTAAATGTTCTCTATATTTCGGTGAATTGTGATCCAGAGGCAGTTCAACAGCGGCCAGCTCTTCCATGGTATCCAGCACCTCTATGAGTTGCTTTATTTTTGTCACATACCCATCACTTTCCTGCTTGGCCTCCCGTCGAAGCGCAAACCAATCACTCATTGACAAGGCTTTATCATCCTCCAGCTCATTGTTGATCTTGCTCTGGACATTGTCAGCCTTCTTCCGATTACCCTTGTTGTTGAGGAAATTAACCACCTGGCCCGCGGTGTACAAAATGGCGAAAACCCCAGCCCAGAAAGGCAGTATGTTCGGTATTATCAAATCAAGGCCTGGCTTCGTTCCTTTGGACAGATGCTTCCCTAGCACCGCCACAACCGTACTCGCCATTCGAGCAGGCTTAATGCGCTCCCAAAGGTAAGTAAGCCCGATTTTCTTGCAACACACCGATACTATGGCAATTTTCCGACGAGCTTTGTTCGACGCCATAGCCAGCTTTTCCGTTAGCTTTTCTTTGTCCCGACTTAGGATCACTTGACCAATACGCTGCTCAATTATGCGTGAACTGAGATTACTGGGGCTCTTTGACACGACAGACTGAATCCAGCCAAGACCGTCTACCTTGGAGAGATACCAGCGCCCTTTAACTGAGGAATGATTGACCGATTCATTCAGAACCGAGGCTAGCTGATCATCTGGCATACTCTTAAGCGGTGCCCACATTTTGGTAAACAGACTCTCAAAACGATGGTCCAGTTCTGATGTTTTTTGTATTCCGGCCACCAGCATCTTGTCATAGTTCTGCGCTGCCAAATCATACTCAGCCGCATACCGTCGAGCGACGACCTGCAATCGCTGAAATCGCAGGCGGTTTTTCAGGCTATCGCCAGCGGTTTTTTGCTGTTCAATCAATTTGTCGGACAGTTTTTTCATGCCTATTATCAGGTTGGTTATTTTGGTCAGGTCGTGCTCTTTCGACAGATATGCCGTCCCGTCCAGCAGTCGATGGATATTTTGGTGTTTTTTTTGATCGCTGGGATCGTTCAGATCACTGATATCCTTAACATCTCGACTATCTAGTGTCTTATTAGAGCTAAAGTCACCGGACAGGGGAGAAGCAATCTTGGCTTCAACCATCCCTATCTTGCGACGATGGAGCTTCGTCTTTATCTTAGTTAACAACACCCCTATGCTCATCTGAAATACATCGTAAACAATTTGGCTGGCTAGATAAATCGCCGCGCCAATACCGCCCGTGGTAACACCGGCGATAATGGAGATGCTCACCACTTCGACCGCCTCTAGAGCAATCACTCGCTTGTTCCGCTGCGCCCATAACTTAATGCGTTGAGCAAAATTACTGAGAATTTGCAGGGATCGGTGATGTTCAACCTGGTAGGTAATCAACCAAGTATCATCATGGTCACAGCGGTAGTTTGATACGGGTTTTGGTAAGCGTGGCCGATGGTCGGGTAGCGATTCCTGAGATTCCTGAGATTCCTGAGATTCCGTTGATGAAAGACTCTGATCCGCTGCTGGCTGGAGATATCCATTGTTCAATAACCGGTTTTTTAGCTCCATCACATGTTCAAGTGTGATATCTGCTTCTCGGATAATTTTCACTCCATCGCTAGCCAGAATTTCATTCAGTAACGTACGAGCATCATTTTCCGATAGGCTGACATTATTAATAACCATTTCCGTCACAAAATACGGAATAAAAACCTTTTCAAGAAAGCCTTTGGGCAGTTTGATATTTAAGGCAAGAAATGAATACGCCAGCCGTACCACCGAATGGTTAAGTAAGCTATCAATTTCTTCAACCAACGTTTTATCGATCACCCTATCGGTGAATATCAATTCTAAATTCTTATTAAATCGGCAAACACCCGAAGCAACAAACGCACAGGCCACCCTAAAATGTTGAGAATTATTCATATCAACAGTGACATTCCCCGCAGGGCTCTTTTTTTCATCCGCCGAGTGGTCGTCATGGCTTATGTATTCGATATAGGCAGAAAACATATGACGCCCAGCATCCTTTTTTTTGTGATCATTCTTCTTTGAGAACCAAGAAGCATTCGACTCTTGCGTAATAGTTCTGTCTTTCAGGTAGGATTGTGCATCAGCTTTATTGTGAATAGTGCCTCTGGGAAGGCTTAGAGAATGAAGATCAACATCCTGCAAGGTTGCATTTTTATGGCACAAATCAGCCCATGCTTTTTGGTTGAAAACTTTCTGGAAATGAATTGATTGACTATGATTAATAGAGCGCATGGATTCTTGTCCTTAATAAACCAGCTTTACAATTTAGGACACAAAATCTATCGAAACTCCATTATGATGATGGAAACAGCCGTTTACTGCGATGAAATGTCACTCAAATTACATATTACATATTACCGATTTTTTATCAAGCTTTGCGGCTCAACCAAAAATCGTTAAAAAACCGCAGTATCGGGGCGAAGCACCGAAAACCGAAACGGAAATAGACCCAACACCAGTCTAGCCCCAAGCTACCATACTTTCAATGTCATTGTCAACGACGATCAAGGATTAGATAGCTGTAAGCCAGCGCATCCTCGCCCTCGACCACCCGATCCTCACATGCGACTTCTTTCCATTCTGACGGCTCCAGCTTCGGAAAGAAGGCATCGCCTTCAACACTACGGTGGATGCGTGTCAGGTAGAGACGATCCGCCAAAGGCAGTGCCTTACGATAAATCTGCTCACCGCCAATCACCATGGCCTCTTCATAGCCATTGATGAGTGCAATATCTTCAGCCAATATCATCGCTTCCTCTAAGCTGTAAACTATCGAGACACCCTCCCGCTGATACTCGCCATCACGGGTAATTACAATATTGGTACGACCCGACAGCGGCTTACCCAGCGAATCAAAAGTTTTCCGCCCCATGATAACGGGCTTGCCCATGGTAATCGCCTTGAAATAGAGCAGATCGCCAGGCAGATGCCACGGTAGCTTGTTGTTAATGCCGATAGTGTTGTTTTCTGCCAGCGCAGCAATCATGGCTAACTTCATGGTTTGTTGTTCCTCATAGAAATATCGGTCACTCAGGGCTGGTAAACACCTACATTATCATGGCCAGCATCACGCAGGTGCATGGCGTGAAGCTGACTCATTAACCCTTTTTCACAATAGAGCAGGTAATAGTTACCGGCATCCAGCTCCGAGAAACGGGTGGCTAGCTGATAAAATGGTATGGTTAGCGCCTTGTGATTCGGCAAGGTGAAAGGCTTGATCTCCTCTTCCGATGGGTGCCGAATATCAATGATGATTTCGTTTTTGCCGACCTGGCTGACCACTTCCACGGCTTCACGGGTCAAGTCATCGGCAATAATATCATGCACCGAAACAGTGCGCCGGCTCTCAATAGCGGCATCCATCACCGAAACATTAAAGTGCGCTTCTTCTGCCATGATTTTCGCCGGTTTGGCACAAGTGGTCGGTTTTTTCGAGATCACCGCGCAGTATTCAGGAATGTTCTTGGCGAATACTTCGGTGCCGATGCGTGAAGCAACATTAATAATGTCCTGCTTGTCCATAGTAATCAGCGGACGCAGAACCAGCATATCCGTCACTGAATCAATCACCGCCAGATTCGGCAATGTCTGACTCGACACCTGGGCGATGGCTTCACCCGTCACCAATGCTTGAATCTTCATCTCTTTGGCCACCGCCGTGGCAGCACGCAACATCATTCGTTTCAGGATAACGCCCATCTGCGAGTTTTCGATCTTGTTGAGAATCTCTTCCACCACTCCTTCAAACGGAATCGTGACAAAGCGCACTCGGTGCGAAGCGGCATATTGACTCCAGAGATAGTAGGCGACCTCTTTCACTGCCAGCTCATGGGCATGACCACCCAGGTTAAAAAAGCAGAAGTGGGTTGTCATTCCTCGACGTGACATCAGAAAGCTGGATACCGTGGAATCGAACCCGCCGGAAATCAGCGATAAAACCGGATCCTGAGTACCCAGTGGATAACCACCCAAACCATTCAGACGGCGTTGCACCATAAAGTAACAATCATTTTTAATTTCTATTTCCACCTTAATATCGGGATTTTTCAACCGAACCCCCGCCGCCTTTGAGCGTTCTATCAAGCCACCACCGACAAGCCGCTCCACATCAATAGAGCGGAAATCATGATTGCCGGAACGGTGAACCCTCACGGCAAAGGTTTTGTCGGTCAGTGCGTCTAACCAAACAGCGGCTGCTTTCTCAAGGATATCCTCTATATCAGTCAGCGGGTGCTCTGCGACTTCCAGCACCTGATGAATCCCTGGGATACAGCAGAGGCGTTCTGACAGCTGATCGATATCCGGCCGCTCTGACAACACTGTTTCCACGTAAATAATATCCCAGGTGCCTGTCGCTGTAATTTGCTCATCCAGTGGCCTGCAAACATTACGAATATTTCGTCTCAGCTGTTTCACAAAGCGCTTGCGAACCGGCGTGCTTTTTATAGTGATCTCGGAGAACAGTTTGATAATAAACTTCATCAGGACGTCTTCAGCAGTTGGGGCGCGTTTTCAGAATCATCGAAAACCGCAGTGGCAAGCGATCAGGGAGTGGAAAAGCGATTAACAGACATTTAATACGCATAGTAAATACTCACAGGGAAATTTTCCAGCTTTGAAACATTGCAGGGCTACGGCAAAAAAGCGGTCTTTCACCTGCTGCAAGTGGTGACTGTCTATCTCTGTTTGACTCACACAGATAGCGTCAAAAACGATTACACTCTCATTTAAGATACACAGATTAGCCTGCGCATCATTGCGAATCACGCGATTAATGCTGTATAGTCCGATAATAATACTCGTTCCTTAAGGAGATCACTTGATAAATGATAGCAACCTGCCGTACTTCTCGTTTAAGTTCGTAATAGGCGAGCTTTTACATTAGTGTCAACAGGAACGAATAGATGAATATCGTTCAAACCAAAATCTGGAACAGGCGGTTGAGATGCCCCTGAGGAATTAAAATGTCTGCCAAGACCACTTCTTTGATCAAAGAACATGACATAAAATGGATCGATTTGCGTTTCACGGACAGTCGCGGCAAAGAGCATCACCTCTCCATGCCGGCCAGTGAGATTGGTGGCGAATGTTTCGAACTCGGCAAGATGTTTGATGGTTCATCCATCGCTGGCTGGAAAGGCATTAACGAGTCTGACATGATCCTGCTGCCGGATGACGACAGCGCCGTTATCGACCCGTTTACTGAAGAGCCGACTCTGAACCTGCGCTGCGACATTGTTGAGCCTGCCACTATGCAGGGTTATGAGCGCGATCCACGCTCCGTCGCTCGCCGTGCAGAAGAGTACCTGAAGTCCACAGGCATTGCCGACACCGCATTCTTCGGCCCTGAACCCGAGTTCTTTGTGTTTGACGACGTGAAGTGGCATCTCGATATTTCAGGCGCCTCTTACGAAGTGAACTCTGAAGAAGCTGCTTGGTCCTCAAACAAGCAATTCGAAGGGGGCAACACCGGCCATCGTCCGAGAATCAAGGGTGGCTACTTTCCAGTCCCTCCAGTTGACTCCCTCCACGACCTGCGTACCGCCATGTGCAAGGCCATGGAATCCATGGGCCTTGAAGTAGAAGTACATCACCACGAAGTCGGCACTGCCGGCCAGTGTGAAATTGGCACTCGCTTCAACACCCTGATGCGCAAGGCAGACGAAGTACAGATTCTCAAGTACTGCGTCCATAACGTCGCTCACGCCTACAGCAAGACTGCGACCTTCATGCCTAAGCCTCTTGTTGGCGACAACGGCAACGGCATGCATGTTCACATGTCCCTGAGCAAGGACGGCAACAATCTGTTCGCCGGTGACGAGTATGCCGGTCTGAGCGAAGCCGCCCTGTATTACATTGGTGGCATCATTAAGCACGGCAAGGCACTGAACGCGTTCACCAACGCCTCCACCAACGCTTACAAACGTCTGATGCCAGGCTTTGAAGCTCCGGTCATGCTGGCTTACTCTGCCCGTAACCGTTCCGCTGCCATCCGTATTCCATACGTGAACAACTCAAAAGCCCGTCGTATTGAAGTGCGTTTCCCTGATCCGACCGCCAATCCTTACTTGGCATTTTCCGCCCTGGTAATGGCCGGTCTGGACGGTATCAAGCACAAGCTACACCCCGGCGATGCTGCGGACAAGGATCTGTACGATCTGCCACCAGAAGAAGCGGCCGAAATTCCGACGGTTTCCTCGAGCTTTGAAGAAGCCCTGAGCGCACTAGAGGCGGATCACGCATTCCTGACGGCAGGTGATGTGTTTACTGAAGACATGATCGACGCCTACCTCAAGCTAAAGCGTGAAGAGTGCCTGATTGTTGCTCAGACTACACACCCAGCTGAATTTGATCTGTACTACAGTGTGTAAACGCACCGTATGCTGAGAAAGCAAGTAAACGAAAGGGTTCTGGCGGAGACGCTGCTGTTCCGCAGTTTTGGATAACCAAGAAAGCCTGAGTTCAAATTATTAGAATGTGATTGTCAATAAAGCATTGAAATAACAAGCACTCGGGCTCGGTAACTTTCAAGATAGTTGTCGCGTTTTTAAATTACGCAGTTTGCTTTATTTCGACTCTCATTATCTGCTCCGGATTTAAGGCAACAGGCCCTTCAGGGTTCCAGTTGCGAGTACTGCCGTACTGCCGTACTGCCTGACCAGCGTCTTGGATTTTCCTCTTTCGAACTTTTATACACTCGGTCTCGATTTACCAGGATCTCTTTGTCTTCTCCTCTGTAACATTGAGCAGGTGCCACAAAACGTAGGCCGCTATGCTGGCTGTGTAAATTGAGCATTAACGTTCCACTGCTGTACAACAGTTTTCCTGTATGGCTGTAGATGAAACGCTAAAGCGCCAATTAATCCACGTGGCGGACTAAGTAGAAATAAAAATGTTTTTTATTGATTCAGATATCCTTTACTCTTTCTTTGAATTTTATTTTATTTTATTTTATTTTATTTTATTAAAACACTGCTCATCACTTCGTAGGTTCATCGAGAAAAACATCAAATCTGTTTCTCAGATTCAACCCTATTGGTTGCTTACACTTGTCAATGTGTTGTTTGATTTCTTTGAATAATTCAACCACTTTTTCATCGCTGATATCCACTACTGGTATTCCAATTACTGTGTATCCCTTTTTTCTGTATGTCATTAGTTTTATAATAGTACTACCAACCATCTCCAGGCTAGCATGGTCACTATAATGAAAAGGACCCTGAAACTCCACCCCAAATCTATATTCTGTCAACAGTATATCAAGCGGCGAAAATCCCGCCTCCCCCTTTTCACTCTCAATAATTTCCTTATTAAAAAATTTTCTCATATTTTTTAATAACGTTTCCTGTGATTTCGAAATATTTACCTTAGAATAATCATAGTAAGAAGTCAAAGTATAAACATCAACATAGATATTTAGCCAGAATGCTGCTAGCACCAGAGTTTTGGTATATGTTTTTAACTCTTTTTCTGGATACCCATCTCTTTTTTCCAAACACAACTCTAATTTTTTAAATAAAATATTCATACTTTTCTTTAAAGCATGTGTTAATTCATTACTGGATGACTGAATATAAAAATAAGTAAAACCCCATAGCATCCTCGATATTTCATTTGCTTTGGACAATGAATTGACAACGCCCGTATTGATAAAGTATAAAAGTAAACTTTGCGGAACTTCAATACATTCTCCCGCTAATGCAATGGTCCACACAAGAGCACAAATTTGATTTTTATCAATAGATTTTTTTTCATTTAAAATATGGGGAAGTAATGTACTTTTTATAAATTCAATTAAATTTTTACTCTGCCGATGCACTACACCCAATGACAAAAGATGTGACATGGCACACGCCATAAAACAGGAACCAATTATCGTTAAATTAGCTCGTTTTTTATGTGATTCATTCAGAATATCATAGATTAACTGCTCATATTTTATACTCCACGGCAACCCAGCTATTGCCATTTCTTTCAAGTAATATATCGCAGAGCCAAGATTTTGTAGAGATAAACGTTCAACCCTTTCATGTATTATTTTTAGCATTGGAGGTAATGAATCAGCCACTTCATCAATACTCATTATATCGTTATATCGTTATATCGTTATTTTCCCTACACTAAGCATCATGAGGCCAATAGACATTGAGTTGGATGGCCATTTTTTTTCCAATATGGGTATGAGAGTAATCAATAGAACTATAGGTTCAAAAATTTTGCCTATTTTTACCAGATCCATTTCATACAAAGATGATATGTAAAAAAGCATAATATTTACGTCAAGAGTAGTGAATAGATGTCCAGCGTATTTATTCACACAACATATTACCGGATTTATTATATCTTTGGTTATATTGATACTATCAGGTATTTTCATATCATCTTTTTTGTTTTTCATTATCTGTACTATGGCAAACAACACACTACAGAAACCACATGGTTTTCCAGACGTTCGAGCAAGTGGAACAACAACAGGTAACAATGCGTTAAAGGCATTCATGATACAATGCTTATTTTTTATCTTCATCTGCATTAGTTTTCCTATGCACATCATTAACGTGCCTAGTGATAACCAATCAAAGTCTTTACCTGATTTTGTTACATCCAATAACAATTTAGTGACTATATTGATAATATTTTCATCTTCTATTTTTATACTAACCATATCATTTGATACGAGTTTCACTACTGCCAAGAGAGCGGGGGGTACATATTGATGCTCTGATGCTTCTATTTTACATGTAAAGATTAACATTAATAATTTTGGAATTATTTCATTTATATGCTCAAGCAGAAAATCACTTTTGTCTGCTAGAACCGCTACAGCCGATAGTGTATTAGAGAGAAGCAAAAATGCAATAACACAATCGCTCACTTCATACTTTGAAATTAGTGTAGAGAGTAATATTTTCATGAATTCAATTTCATCGTATGTCATTGCGTGTTGTCGCCACAAAAAAATGTTACCCTTCACTAATTTGTAAAAAATTGTCATCAGGGAATCTAGATCATAGAATTGAAACCTCTCTGTCCAGCAGTTCAAGCTTTCAATCACTTTCATTCGATCGGAGCGTGCTATGTTTATTTTTTGTAATTCAGTAATAAGGTGCAGTTCTTTCATACCGTAGCTTTGTATGATGGTAGACTGATCATTAACAGCTTTCACTCTCTCTAGCCATCCCTCAAACACACCGACTTCATCTTTACAGTATGAATACTCACACTCAGTTAATGATAGATCGAAATTAAAATCATCTTTACTATTATCCATATGGACTCTAGACAGATTTTGTTTATATTC
Organism: Endozoicomonadaceae bacterium; assembly: GCA_023146365.1. Classification (GTDB taxonomy): domain Bacteria; phylum Pseudomonadota; class Gammaproteobacteria; order Pseudomonadales; family Endozoicomonadaceae; genus Kistimonas. Next base: position 52,182 of record JAGLCE010000034.1, on the reverse strand, counting down.
TGGTTTTTCCATTGATGAATCAGGCTCATCACTCTTATTCATATCCAAAGAATTATCATTGTTTTTATCAGGATGAAATAGGTTGTCCGTATTATGAATTTGTTTACTTTCAGATTTGCTTGAACTGGATTCATATTTATTTGTGGAAGAATGATAATCAGCTCTATCAATACCACTAGATGATTGAACACTACTTTTATCTGATTTATTTATGGTGGAGGTAGCTTTCTTTTTTGGTCTTAAAACCACACAACAAGATTCTATCGGTCGTAATTCACGACAATCAAAATGACCTCTATAACGACCGCCTCTAACAGTTGAAACGCTTGTAGAATCACTTTCCCTGTTCGTAACATCAAAAGATAACGACGAACTGGATTTGACACCCCTACCGTTGAAAGGCAATTTTTTATCATCTGTATCAGATTTCGATCTACATGAGATTGTTTCCTGCATATTATTAGGGCAAGTATTGCAAATATAGTTTTTCATACTGACTGATTTCATCCTGTTAATAATTGTCTTAGACATATAATTATTTACATAATTCCATTTATAATTGTTAAATAGGAAATCTCTAAAAAGCCATCGGAAATATGCAATAATAAGCATTTGGATTTTTTTTAGACGAATGCCATGCAGCCTGTATTTTTTTGATTACTAAGACAGACTTGAATCCTTGAAGAGACAGAAAAACTGGATTTTCATTTCAAGTGTGTCGGTTATTGTGGCAATCTAGGCCATATATCAATCAGGGTCAGAGATTATCGTTAATTTCGTAGCCTCGGTTCTCTTTTCAGATTCCACTATAGTGAAAAGTATCAGTGCCCCCTCATTTAATTTTATAAATCGACGATTAAGTGAAAGCGATTTTTTGATGCTTTTTTCCCACTTATAGTTTTTGTCTATATTAGGGAATCGTTTTTTAATATTTTTACAAATTAATTAAAATGACATCTTGTCTCCATATTGAAGCTGTTCAATGATGGCATTTGTATATTTGAACTTTACGAAACATGGCTTTATATAGTGAAGGATTACTTGTGATGAGACAGAACCAAATCTTGTATAAACCTTGCGCTCAGGCTTGCGCTCAATGAAAGAAACTATTGTTAATTTTGAGGCCACAGTTCTTTTTTTACTTTCTATCATACTCCAACGCATTTGCTTTTTGTTATTAATTATATTTTCTTTTTTAATACAGTGAATACTCTGAAGTGCATTACTTACTGAGACTTTCCAATGAGCATCTACTTGGCTGATATTTGGGAATCGGTTTTCAATCCTTTGAGTAACTTCCGATTGTAATAGTTCACCTCCAAATTGAAGCTGCTCAACGATGGCATGCTTATAAGAAAATTCGACGTTAATAGGTTTATTGATTACCTTTGAGTCATCCTTATCATAAAGCGCATTAATGGCAAGATTTATCTTTATCGGCATAGTCAATTTTGTTGTGTCTGTTTGTTCTTCAGGTATATATTTCCAAGCCTTCCCACTTTTTGTCCTCATTGAATGGAAACATTTATACGCTGAAATATGGGTTGATAAATTCATGTGCCAAATATCGTCTTTTATACCTGGGTATTTTTGTTTTATATCGTGAATCAATTGATTAACTCTATATTCTTTTCCATTTTGAAGCTGTTCAATGACGGCGTTTTTGCGACTGAAAGGTACGTCAATAAACTGGATGTCTGTAACATCACTTTTAACCGTTTCACTACCTTGTTTGAGTTTCTCAGTAGTCAACAACAATGCTTCGCTGCTTTGGGTGACTGTGGCAACTGGGCCGAACGGTTGAGCTGATCGCTTAATCGGATTGCCCACAACAGATACTGTATTTGATATTTCGGAGCCTACATTAACGCCACAAGGCTCTCGTATTTCATAGCCAAAATGCGTTGACTGACTTGACGTGCTGTCTCCAGCTAGAGAGCTGGCATAATCTATGGTGTTTTCTGTTTCATTATGATCCTGACTGACGTAAGGCTGATTGTCCATGTCATGAGATGTATTACACAGAGCCTTCTCTATAAGAAAATATACATCCTCACTCATACTACCAGTCGCCGTCAGTATCTCATCATGACAATTTTGACTTTCTATTTCGAACTGCTTATTACCCGGTATCAGTGAATACGGCTCGTTAAGTACTTCACTCGTTTCTTCGGGGAGTTTATCCTGATATGCATCGCTGTCTATAATATTTCTATTTGATAATGATTCAGGTGCTGGCTGTGTAAATGGAGAATTAACGTTCCACGGTTGTACGAAGTTTTTCCGTATGGCTACAGATGAAGCGCTAAAATTGTTACCGATACCGCTATTGTCAACAGATACTGTCTGCGAAGCACTGTGAAAACGCTTAGCTGATTGCTCTTGTGGATCTGAACGGCGCTTTATAGGCTTTGAAAATTCTGAAATTTTCTCCATTACTGCATCCTTTTCTGTACTAAATTAATCTAGAGACTTGGTGAAGTTTATATTTTTTATTTTATTAATCTATAACCAATCGGTTACCATCGCTGAGTAATAACAGGATTTTATTAAGTATCGTTTTATTATTTATGGCATGGCCGAAAAAATAAAATCCGCGAGCCATAAACGAGACCATAAACCAGACAATACAAATAGCTGACTCAAGGGTAACGGTATCAGATTAAAGCCAGGCGGCATGCAGACCAATGGCTGTGTTAATAGGCATCAGCTATCGCGAGAGCCGAGCCGAAACAGAAGTGATGATGGTTACTGCGCTGAGAGTGTCCATATTCTAGCCACTCAGCGTAGAATAACGGCCAGAAAGTTCAGTAAAACAGATAAACGACATATTCCCGTTATAAAGAAAGGATTATTGCTGGGCTAGCCTCCTGAAAAAATCAGTTATCGAATGGATAGTGATGTGCCAGATATTGCACTCAGCCACACCACTGTTTATAAGCGTACTGCTACTAACAAAATGAGGGAAGGCTCTTTGCATACAATGCGGATATTTTTACTTTGCCAAGCCTTATGCAGGCTATCTTCGGGGAACCAACGAAAACACCACTGGCATAATTCGAAGAACCTAGCCTAATAAAATGACGCTAGGTCATCCGACAAAAGTCGGCATCAGGACAATGGGTGTTGCTTAATACCATGCCCAGAAAGGTCTTAGGAGGGCTGACACCAATCAAAGTCTACACTGGGTAGAATTGCGCTTACTTACTTGAATCCAGCCTTAGGCTGTGTTGTGAAAGATTTTTTGCATGCCAATGTTTCACCAAAATATAATTGGTTTTGTTGAGTTATGCTAAAGTCTCGTTTCATAAAAGTTAGTCTTTATGTCTGATGATGCTATTCGTCCAAGAAGCTGCGCAGATGGTCTGAGCGAGTAGGGTGGCGTAGCTTTCTCAGTGCCTTGGCTTCAATCTGACGAATCCGTTCACGGGTAACGTCAAACTGTTTGCCCACCTCTTCCAACGTGTGGTCGGTATTCATATCAATACCGAAGCGCATACGCAGAACTTTCGCTTCTCTAGCGGTCAAGCCGGATAGGACATCGTGCATGGCATTCCTGAGGCTTTCACAGGTCGCCGAGTCGATGGGAGAGTCTACGCTGCCGTCTTCAATGAAGTCGCCCAAATGAGAGTCTTCATCATCACCAATAGGTGTTTCCATGGAGATCGGTTCCTTAGCGATCTTCATTATCTTGCGGATCTTATCTTCGGACATTTCCATGCGTTCGGCCAGCTCTTCAGGCGTGGGTTCACGCCCCATGGCCTGAAGTATTTGCCGAGAAAATCGGTTGAGTTTATTGATCGTCTCAATCATGTGCACTGGAATACGGATGGTTCTTGCTTGATCTGCAATGGAGCGAGTGATTGCCTGGCGAATCCACCAAGTGGCATAGGTGGAGAACTTATAGCCACGACGGTATTCAAACTTATCGACAGCTTTCATCAGACCGATATTGCCCTCCTGAATCAAGTCCAGGAACTGCAGGCCACGGTTGGTATACTTCTTGGCAATTGAAATGACCAGTCGCAGGTTAGCTTCGACCATCTCTTTCTTGGCGCGGCGGGCTCTCGCTTCACCGAGAGACATCTGACGATTGATGCCTTTGATCTGTATGAGTGAGAGCTGGAACTCATCACCAGTTGCCTTCAGCTTGCGCTGAGCGCGTAAAATTTCTACACGATATTGTTCCAGCGCGGCAGCATAGTTGTGACCTTCCGCAATAACATTGTCCAGCCAATCAAAGTTGATCTCGTTACCAGAAAATTGATTAATGAACGTCTTACGTGGCATTTTGGCTTTGCGAATGCAAAGCTGCATGATGGTACGTTCATTGAATTTAATTTGATCCAGTGCGTTGCGAACACGGAATACCAGTAGATCAAAGATGCGCGGAATCAGCTTGATCGGAATGAAGGCTGCCGCCAGCTTTTCCAGTGCGGCGTTGCTTTTCTTGCTGTCTCGGCCATGTTTTTCGATCGCCTTGAACGAGACTTCCAGATGCTGGCGCAAAACAGTAAACCGTTGGCGAGACTCTTTTAAATCGGGGCCGGTTGGCAGCTCGCTTTCCTCATCAACACCTATAAGCTTCGGCACGGGAATGTTGGTGGCGATCTCGGCATTGGGATCGATGAATCCGCTGAACAGGTCATTGAGACGACCATCTTCTTCGACGATACGGTCGTACTCGCTTAGTACGATTTGAATAGAGCCAGGGAAATTGGAGAGTGCCGTCATGACCTCTCGCAAACCTTCCTCAATGCGTTTGGCGATTTTTATTTCGCCTTGGCGGGTTAGCAGCTCAACGGTTCCCATCTCGCGCATATACATGCGCACAGGGTCCGTTGTGCGACCGACCTCCTGCTCGACAGCTGCCAAGGCGGCGGCAGCCTCTTCGGCGGCAGCCTCGTCAGCACTGCTGTCATTCATCATCAGGGTATCGGCGTCTGGAGCGACCTCGAAGACATGGATACCCATGTCGTTAATCATGCGAATGATCTCTTCGACTTGATCAGGATCAGAAATACCTTCCGGCAAGTGATCATTGACTTCCGCATACGTCAGATAGCCTTGCTCCTTGCCACGATTGATGAGCTCTTTTAAACGAGATTGTTGTTGAAAATTTGCGGACATATCAACCCTACTAACAGCGATGTGTGTGGCGCCGACACTTGACAGTAAACGGTCAATTATAGCGTATGAATGACGTTACCAATCATACGCATTAGTTTGCGCAGGTTTTCGTGATTAAAACAGACGTTTTGCGCTTCATGTTTGACTGTCACGCTCAGACAGAAGTAAGGATATTAGTCAAGATTTCTCGTTAATGGGGATTGTTTGGTGGAAGTTCAAGTGTTTTTTCTGGTTTTCGCCGAGCTTTTTTTTGCTGCGGTGCGCAATTTTTCCAAATCACTCATTGCCAGATCGCCTATACGCTTTAAAATATCGGCTTCGAGCCGCTCAATGGTTAAGCAAAACTCTTGTTTTTGTAAGGCAGGACTGCTGTCGAGAATGTCGTTTTTAAGCAGTTCTATCATCCGTGCGCCTAATTGGGTACCATACCAACTGCCCAGCAACTGGTAGGTTGTTTGTTGCGGGCTGTTTTGTAGTGATTTTACCAGACTGACGAATTGTTGCATGTCCACACTGTTATCTTTGTGTAAGGTATCGGTTTTAATCTGTGTTGCAAGAGCTGGAGTGTTAAGTAGGTGACGCAGCGCTCTGTCCAACAAACGCAAGCTGATTTTGGGAGTGATAACTTCAGATTGCCAGAATGCTCCTTTGTTGAAAGGTTTCCTGTTATGAAACACTTTTTTTTCTGCCTGCCATGGATAAGAGGGCGGGTAGTCGCTCACTTGCGTGGTTGCGTGGTTTTGAGGAGCGGCGTAGTGCAATGACGTATGGTTACTAGACAGCCGTAGCCCTATCGTTTTTTCCGCTTTTTTATCAAGCAATGTCTTGTAGTGGCCTTCGGGAAGTTGTTCGAAATAAGGGGTAGCCATTTTTGCCAAGCGAGCACAGCCATCCAGAGTCGTGATGTCGACTTCATTGGCGAGCTGCTTGAAAAAGTAGTCGTCTAGCGTCAGGGCTTCATGACGTATCCTGCTCAGCAAGGCATCTTTACCTTCCTTTCTGACCATTGAGTCCGGATCTTCGCCCTGAGGCAAAAACATGAAGCGTACTTGTCTTCCATCGCGCATTTCGGGCAGTGTGTTTTCCAGTGCGCGCCAAGCAGCCTTTCGGCCCGCTTGATCGCCATCGAAACAAAAGACTACTTGGCTGGTGAGTTTGAAAAGTTTTTGAAGATGTTCGCAGGTGGTGGCTGTTCCCAGCGTGGCGACGCTATTGGTAATACCTTGCTGAGCAAGGGCGACGACATCCATGTATCCTTCGACAACGATGACCTGTTTCAGGTCTCGGTTGGCCTGCCGGGCTTCATAGAGGCCATATAATTCCTGGCCTTTATGAAAAACAGACGATTCTGGTGAATTCAAATATTTGGGTTTCTCATCGCCCAATACCCGCCCACCAAAGCCAATGACGCGACCACGTGAATCGCGGATTGGGAACATAATACGGTGACGAAAACGGTCGTAGAGGCTTTTTTTTTCCTCGTGCTCAACCAGCATGCCACTCTCTGTTAGCGTTTTTTCCCGTTCTGGCGTGCTGCCCAGCGCCTTCATTAGGTTGTCCCATCCGAGTGGTGCAAAACCGATCTGGAACTGTTGAACTGTTTTGTTGTTCACTCCTCGATTGCGCAGGTAGCCAATGGCCTGTTTGGACGTGCTGTGCGTTTTTAGTTGCTCCTGATAATATTCTGCGGCTTTGGCGAGCAGTTCATAGGCAGGGTTCGGGCCGGTACGCGCCTGTCCATTAGAATGTTCCTGTGGAATTTCAAGGCCAGCCAATCTGGCCAACTGCTCAACAGCTACCGGAAAGTCCAGGTTCTCCAGATTCATGATAAAGCCCAGAGCGTTACCGCTGGCACCGCAACCAAAACAGTAATAAAATTGTTTTTCTTGGCTAACAGTGAAGGACGGGGTCTTTTCCTTATGGAACGGGCAGCATGCTTGATGATTGCGTCCAGCTTTTTTTAGCGGGATACGCTCGGTGATAACGTCAACGATGTCTGTGCGCGCCAGAAGGTCGTCAATGAAGTGTTGTGGTATCAATCCAGCCATGATCCAGCGCTACATATGAGTGGTTGTGTGAGTGCTTGTGTGAGTGCTTGTGTGAGTGGCTGTGAGGCAGATGATTTGATTGCCTGAGCAGAATATCACAGATGACTGCCAGCGTGACCGAAGATGTTATTGTCACGATCGGCGACGAGAAAAGCAGGCTCTCGCCATGATTTGGAAGAGTGTTTTCCACGCTGATCCGTGCGGTATTAGCGAGATAGGCGCATTTTGACTAGCTTGCTGACAGCGCCCATATCGACGGTACCTTGCATCTTGGGTTTAAGTACGCCCATCAGGGGACCCATGTCTTTTATCGAGGAGGCGCGGGTCTCGGTAATGGCTTCTTCAATCAATGCGGCGATTTCGTCATCACTCAGTGGCTTGGGAAGAAAACCCTGCAACACAATAATCTCTGCGTTCTCTTTATCAGTCAGATCTTGACGCCCTGCATCAGCAAATTGACTGGCGGCATCTCGCCTCTGTTTGATCATTTTGTCCAGCAGAGAGAGACCGCGACAGTCATCAATCTCAATGCGCTCGTCAATTTCCACACGTTTGAATTCGGCTAGTGCCATGCGAATAACACTGAGACGGTCTTTATCTCTAGCGCGCATGGCGTCTTTCATTGCCTCAGTCAGACGGCTCTTTAGCGTGCTGTCAGTCATGGCGATCTCTAGCCTTGATAAAATAATACACTCCCATCTACGAGGGCTGTATTATCCGAATTCGAAGTGGCGGATGAAGTAGCGATATCTCACAGTCGATCGTATTTGTCGATCCAGTGAGAATTAGTACAGACGCTCGTGACGACGATTTTCGCGTTGCACTTTTTTCAGGTGCCGCTTGACTGCCGCAGCTGCCTTGCGTTTGCGAACTGTAGTCGGCTTCTCATAGTGCTCACGACGACGCACTTCAGACAAAACGCAAGCTTTCTCACAGGATCGTTTGAAACGACGCAGGGCAACGTCAAAAGGTTCATTCTCTTTAACTTTGACAGCAGGCATGTAAACCTTACCTTCCTTAAAATATCAAGTAATGGGGTGCCGTTTATCGGCAGTTTATTTCCATAATAAAACACTTACCATGGTAGATACACATTATTACGCAAACAGAAGATTATAATAAATAACCACCTTCAGTGTCAAGCATAACATTTACCAAGGGATCAGCGAGTGCTTAAGGTGTCGGCTGGCAGCGTGCGCCGTACCTTGACGCTTTTGGGTTGCTTGGTCGCTCACCTCTCACCACTTACTGATCACCGCCCGGAAGAAGGCGGATGTTTTAAATGAATTTATCATCCAAGACTCAGGTCGTTATTTGAGCACCATCAAAAGAGCGTGGGCTTCTCGTTCCCACGATCCAGCGTGGGAACGAGGGATTTTTCATTCATTGCGCTTAACCGTTGAGATCACTTCAATCTCACACTGGATACGTCTATTAAGGCAGGTATCAAGAACAAACGAAAAAATTATGGGTGTTGTGAAAACCACATGATGAAAGTACTTGGACTGATCAATATATGATCATATGTTTGCTCTGGAGTCACTATAGTCTCTTACTATATCTATTTATTTGATGAACACTCACTAAACCAAATTTAAGAGAATGCTAAAAATTGGATCATTTCAGCCTGAATAGTCTTAGAACTGGAGGGACGGGCGGTAGCGTGCTTATTAAAGGCTAATCCTACACAATGGCGATATGCGTATAGACCCAATCTCCTTGAAAGTGTGAGATTGTTGACAGCACTCGCTCACCTCAACCGACTACTCGTAAGCTCACGGGCTTCGCTCGTTGGTCGCCTAGCCCGCCCTTCAATGGTGACAGGCATACAGGCATACAGGCATAAATGCACCAGAGCCAACAGAGTGCAAAGTCATCTTAAATTTTAAATCACTTCTGCCAGACTTGGCGATTGATCGGCTGGACTAACTACTGCCCTCCCCCCACGGTTTAGAACATGGGTATAAATCATCGTGGTATTGACATTCGCATGCCCAAGCAACTCCTGAACCGTGCGAATATCATAGCCATGTTCAAGCAGATGGGTCGCAAAACTGTGTCTTAAAGTATGACAACTGGCGTGTTTATATACACCGGCCTTTTGAATCGCCTGCTTAACGGCGGACTGGATGCCTCGTTCATGAAGGTGGTGTCTGCCCTGTTTTCCAGTTCGAGGATCAGCTTTTATTTGCGGGCTGGAAAACAGGTATTGCCAACCTAACTCTTTAGCGGCGTTTGGGCATTTTTCCCCCAGAGCACCCGGCAAATGAACAAAATCAATGCCGGCCTCTAGCGCCTTATGGTGCCGCTGGCGAGATGTTTCAATCTGCTGGTACAGACCCATCCACAGAAATATTTGGAAGCAGGGTCACTCTCTCTTTACCCCCCTTCCCTTCACGAACCAGTATCTTTTTTCGGTCGAAATCAACATCCTTAATCCGTAAGTGCAGTGTTTCTTTAAGCCTCAAACCTGCCCCGTACATTAACTGGGCGGTCAGTAATGGCGTACCCTGAAGGTGTGCAAGTATCCGGCTTGCTTCTGCCTCAGATAAAACCACCGGTAATTTTTTAGGCTTTCGGGCTTTAAGCCAGTCAGTTATAGACATTTGCTCGTGGCCAAACACCTTTTTATAGAGAAATACCAATGCACTCAGCGCCTGCTGTTGTGTGCTAACAGAAACGTGTTTTCCCATGACTAAATGACTAAGAAAGTCACCGATATCATCACCTGTTAACATTTCCGAATGCCTCATTCCGTGAAATTTGATGAACTGTTTTATCCAGCTCCAATAACAGCGCTCCGTAGCCAAAGAATAATTGGCCCTCTGACTTTAATTTGAAATCGTTGCTGCAAACGCATAATCGACCAACCACTGAATCTAATATACAGCAGATATAGTACGTATAAGCAGTTTTGCCATGCTACTTTCAACTTCCTGAATTTAAAAGGAAAAATGACTACGATATCGGTACTGTTTACTTAAGCGAATAAGCGAATAAGCGAAAAAGATAGAAATTGTGGTAAATTTGCGAAAGGTGTAGTAGGTGCTACTATGCACCATGACTTTGTAATTCGCTGAAAAGCAGGTGTAGCAATTTATTTCAGAGGTGTTCGTATATTTAACAGATAGCTGCTTACTACGAAAAGCATACGTATAAGCAACCGTTAGCTTGCTTGCGCTGGATTTGAACAAATGACGAATTATAACAATAAGCATGGAAGAAAATTATGGTAAGTAGTAATTCAGGTGTCGAGGGCGGCTCGGGGTATGCGTTTCAGCGTTGCTGTGTTGTTTTTCTATTATTTAACGATTATAAAAAAATAAACTTAGAAAATTACTTTATTTGTTTGGAACACCATGAAGATTTCCTATTTGCATTTTTAGATGAAAATCGTCATTTAAAACAAATCGATACATATCAAGCAAAAAAATCAAGAGATGACTGGAAAACAGACCTTGGCCTTTGTGAAATAATCGGGAAAATGACGGCAGTAGGCAAGGAGCTTCTCAAGGATCCTCACGACAAGTCTAATGATTATCAACACACGTTAAACTTTCTTACTAATCGAAATATATTATTAACAAGCAAGCAAGGAAAAGGTATTAAACAAGTTAAAGTCAAAGTCCAAGTTTCAAATAGACGCGAAAAATACTCTGATTTAACAGACACAATTAAGGCAAATATTGAATCAAGGATTTGCCAATCAATACTTGAAAGCACTCAATTAGAGAACGTTCATTTCCAATATATTGATTTTGCTCAAAGCTACGAGAGCTGGCAAAGAGCGCTCAAAGGTTTATCCCTGGAGCACTTTGGTCAAAAGGTAAATGACCATGAGGCTGTTATTTCTTCTTTAATGCGGTTATTGGAAGATGCTGAGCAAACATATAATAATGACAATAAAGTTCTTTTATCAGACTCAAGAAAAAGAGTAACCAAAGAAAAAATAAATGAAACTTTCAATATGTTTACTGAAAATAAAAAATCTTTTGATTTTTGGCGGCAGCATTCAGAACAAATTTCTAGAAAACTCAAATTAAAACTACCAATACAACGAAGGGCAAAAGAGTTGATCGAAAACTGTTTTGATTATTTTAAGGATATGCAGCAGGTAGAGTATCGTAAAATTTATAAATTTGTTGAAACTAGAACTGATATTGATAAACAGCACGTTAATGATACTGATTGTATTGTGGATTTATATCACTGTTATCAATCTGAATTTCGACCCAGACTAGACGATCATATGGTGTCATTCGCTGTAATTGCAGCATATGTAGAGACAAGAGGGATGCATGCCTAAGTTAATTTTAAAATGTTTATTGGTTTACTCCCCTAGTGACGAGAAAGGCTTTTATACAGAATTTAGTGAATCTGTAAATATTGTTCATGGACGAAATACATCTGGAAAAAGCACACTTGTTCAATCAGTTATTTATGCTATGGGCATAAATGATTCAAAAGAAAATTCAGATGATATTAACGGCGATGGAACTTTTTTCCGACTTGATTGTGAATTAGTTGAAGATGAAAGAATTTGTAAACTGATATTTGTACGCTCTGATGACACGTTAGTTTTACAGAAAGGAAATGTATTAATAGCAATAATTCTTTGGAGTACGGTAGATATAAAGTTCTTCTGTCAAAATTAATAGGTTTTGACTTGGTACTACAAAAGCAATCGGAATTAATTGGCGCACCATTAGAAGCAGCACTATTACCATATTATATATCCCAATCTGCTGGGTGGGCGTATATACGTGAATCCATTGGCGATTATAGGTTTTATAAGGATTTTAAATTCGATTATTTAGATTACTATTGTGGCATTAAAAATGATCACAAAAGAATTAATAGATATAACCTTGAGAAAGAAAAAAAGGAATTAACTTTTGAATTAAAGCAACTTGATTCTTATGAGGTTAAAAACGAAGAGTTAAAAGTATCAAAATTACTTGATGAACGCTTTAAAGGTAAAGCTGAAAACTACTTAGAAGGCTATCAAAGTTCAAACAAAAACTTATCAAAAAAAGAAGATGAACATTCAAAATTATGTAATAAAATAAGCATGTTGAGAGGTAGGAAGAAGGTATTATCTCAAGTAATAACCAACATTAAAAAATCAAAACCACAAGTTGATAAATGTCCTACGTGTAACCAAAATCTACCTGGTGATTTGAAAGAGTTTTATAAATACAGCCAAGATATAAATGATGCCTTAAAAGAAAAAGACAGAGTAAAAGTAGACATTAAAAATAATGTTTCAAAGCTAAACTCAGTCGAAAAGCTTGTAACTTCTTTGAGAACAAAGATAGAGGATGATTATGGGTTTTTACGACGTTTTAAGACGAATAATATTACATTTGATACGTGGCTGGATCATAATGCTAACTTAAGACTGTTAGAAAACATTTCTACCAAGAAAGCATCTTGCGAAAAAAGGATTAATGGAATAAATGGTGAAATAAAAGAGCTTGGAAATGGTGCTGATATTAACTCATTGAGAAAAGACAAAGAAAGAAAATTTCTTTCTATATTCAAGCGTAAAGTTTTAGCGTTAGGCGTTCAGTTACCAGAAGGAACTAAATATCAGGAGCTGTATTCTTTAAATTCTTTCCCGTGCCAAGGCGTAGAGCTACATCAGTTGTTAATGGCGTATAACTTTTCATTCTACGAAATGATCATGGAAGATACTAATCTTCATAGCTTCCCATTTCTCCTAGATGCGGTTTTTAAAGAAGATATTGATACAAAGAGTAGAAGTAATATTTTCAAATTTCTTTCTCAAGAAACCAAATCTAGTGGGCAAGTTATTTTTTCTGTTGCTGAATACAAGGGAGATGAAACATCATCTAATCCCCTTTTTAATATTGAAACCATTAAAAGTAAATATTTTTCTTCAACCACAAAATTGATCTGCATTGGAGATAGTAAAACCAAGCGATCATTTTTATCCGAGACAGCTTTGATAGATAGTGCATTAATTAACGATACAATGAATTTATTAGAAGTAGTCTGATATTTAGTGTCTGTCAATACGCAAGCTAACAAGGCAATTAAACGGAACTAAAACAGCGGGTTACGTTTCGCTTCGCTCCACATTTTACAAATCAATGGGTCAGAGTAATTGATTTTTAAATCGTTCTGATGTTCTGTCTCCACCCCTTGAAAAAAATCTAATTGGGCGCTTAATCTGCTTCTCAAGTTTAGATTTTTGTTGATTTTTGTTTCAACTACTTCTACAAATCCAAAAATCTTTGTATCTCAAATTATTTCCAATATGAAAGACTAGAGGTTTTGAGGTAAATTCGTTAAGGACAATCCTGTTTGACTCTCAAATTATTGCAGATATGAGAAGCTAGTCAGTTTGTAGTGAATAGATTAAGGTTAAAGCTAACTGTCATTCAAAATAAGAAAAAAATGTCCGTATAACCTGTTTGATAATCATATAATTAAAATATAGGAAATCAAGGGGTCAGAGTAATTGATTTATTGCTTGAGTCTCTAATAAAATTAGTTGTTTTTATTGTCAATCCATTCTGAATAATTGCCTGGTAGTTTTCAAGGCGTTGCGTTTGATGATTGCCTAGCTCTAAATAGAGAAAATGTGGCTTGATTAAGTCATAATCAATACCTTGAGCATTACAAGCAAAACTAGAATAAGGATACTCCTCTGCTTTTTGTACCATCGATGCTCGCACTGGATTGAGTTCAATGTAGCAATAACAAATCAGAAAATAGCGTTCACTGTCGATAACTGTTGACTTAAATTTCGCCTCCCAAAGTGTGCCTGTGCGTTTGCTAACATTCACGAATCGATAAATTGAACGTTTAGATTTTTATTTGAACTTTTAAACAAAAATAATATCATACCTAAGTAGTAGAAGAAGTTACCAAACCTCAACAATCTCAAATAGTAGTAAATTAGTGCAATCAGTTATGAAACATCATATAGGAAATGTATTTTGATCAGTTCAACCAACATAACCAGCTCGACTTGTTCACAAGTAAGTTCAGCCAACAAAACGTGTCAAGCACTTGCTACAAATCGTCTTGAAAAAACGTCAACGATGACCCTACAGCACACCACGAATATCAATAGAAAATTAACATACAAATATGAAATCAATTCTTTTGCAAGATTAGCAATGAGCGGTTGTTTTTTAACTAATGAAAATGAAGTGCATTGCACCGCATGCCACAGAACCGTCAATCTAGTAACAGCCAATATTTATCTTTCCCGAGAAAGCTTCACACTACACCTCTTTCATGAGGAAAAGTGTGATTCCTTTTTATATTTTAAACATTTTTTTACAGCCAAAACACATAAAAAGCAGCCAGTGACTGAAACCTTACCAATCACTGATCCTCTTTCAATCCAAGCCCCACCAACAATGATGAGCAACGAGCAGATTGGTGCCAACCCAGCACCAATACTAACACCAACACCTGTATCAATATCAACACCACCGTGCGCCATACAACCACCAATATTGATCACACTTGGCACTTTGAAAAATCCCAGACATCCGAACTATTCTGACACAAAAAACAGGCTAAATACTTATAAAAAATGGCCTGTTACTCTAGTGCCAACGTCTGAATCTTTAGCCTCTGCTGGCTTTTTTCATAATAACAATGGAGATGAGGTTATCTGTTTTTGTTGCGGTAACTACCTGTATGACTGGGAATCCAACGATGACGTATGGAAAGAACATGCCCGATGGTTCCCACAGTGTGAATTCGTAATACAAATAATGGGCGAAAAATTCGTTACGTCAATTCAAAAAGAAATTCAGAGCGAAACAGATCTGAGACATGCATCAAATCTCCCTACTCCTCCAAGAGTGTTCAATAATATAGTCACAGATTATATAACAATGCTTTTTGGGTTCCTCAGACGCACATAAATAAGACCGTAGATCTATTCAATGTAAGGCAAAGTCGGCAAAGTCGCGCCTTTATTGGTTGAGTCTCTAATCAAATTAGTTGTTTTTATTGCCAATCCATTCTGAATAATTGCCTGGTAGTTTTCAAGGCGTCGCGTTTAATTGTTGCCTTGCTCTAAATAGAGAAAATGTGGCTTTATTAAGTCATAATCAATACCTTGAACATTACAAGCAAAACTAGCATAAGGATACTCCTCTGCTTTTTGTACCATCGCTGCTCGCACTGGACTGAGTTCAATGTAGCAATAACAAATCAGCAAATAGCGTTCACTGTCGATAACTGTTGACTTAAATCTCGCCTCCCAAAGTGTGCCTGTGCGTTTGTATAGGTCGTTAAAATAACGTACATAAATTCTGCCTACATATGGCATTAGTACACTAATGCCATATTCACTGTTTGGGGTGATCAGCAGATGTACATGGTTAGTCATCAGCATGTAGGCATGTAATTGAGAATGGTATTTTAAACAGGCTTGCTTCAGTGTTGGTAAATAAAAGAGATAATCGGCTCTTTGGGAAAATATAGTTTGGCGATTATTGCCTGTTGAATGACATGGTGCGGTTGATCGGGTATTAGTAATCTTGGGTGTCTTGGCATTTTTTTAACTAGATAGAATAGAATAGAATAGAATAGAATATAATGTATTCCAGCATAAAATCAATTACTCCGACCCCTTGATTTCGCCTTGATTTTGACCCCTTGATTTTCAAAATGATGCAATCTTTAGGCAGAATGTATGTTGGATATTTTAATCACACTTATAAGCGTACAGGCACACTTTTGGAAGGACGATATAAGTCATCTATTATACAATCTGAGCATTACTTACTCAGTGTTTATCGCTATATTTAACTTAATCCTGTGCATGTAGGTATGGTGATAGATCCAAGCGAATATAGTTGGCCAAGTTATAATTTTAATGCTTTGTGTATTGCCAATAACCTAATTACCCCACATTAGGGATATTTGGCATTGGGTAACAATACGAAGGCAAGAAATTTGGATGATATTGAATTATTTAAAACAGAAATAGATGACACACCATTGAGTAATATCAAACAAAATATTAACAAATGACTCGCACTTGACAGTGCAGTTTTTATCAAAGAAACTGAGGCTTTGACTAATACTAGGATAAGCAGTAGGAATGGGTCATCCATAGGGCTATCTTGATGCAATATAGACCCCTGCATGAAATCTGCTGTTGACATAAATCCAGCTTGTAGTTTGATGATGCACCCTATCTTTTTGTTGGATAATAGGCAGAAGTCTCTGAACTTAGCTACCCCCCTTATTTTGAGTTGGTATCTGTGTAGCCCCAGTTTCCACGGACTCTAATGAGTTTGGCTTCATTGACTGAGCAGATCTTATTACTATTTGTTGAAGGCCCCAGTGTAATGAACTTCTTTCATCGACTTCTCTAGGCGATAGCGGAGGCTCAACCGGTTTAAATAACTGGGATGCTAGCTTTTTCTGTTGAACAAATTCTAAAGTCGGTGCCGCCTCCGCCTGACGAACACGCGGCAGGAGATCTTGTGGCATCATCGAAGAAGGCCTGAAGAGCCGATAACCAGCATCGGTTGGCGGAGGAATCAGTGCGTAATCAAGATTCTGTGAAGGCTGTTGCACAGCGGATATTGAAGGCTGTCTGCCTGCAATATATAGCTGAGTCGAATGGCTATATGCTATCTTTGGTATCCTTGCATCCATGGGTTCAGGGTTCAATAGAGGGCTTTTAAAGACCTGAGTGGATGAAGTGCTTTGTGGTTTCTGTGTTGTTATTGCTCCTCCCATGCTAGTAAAAATGCCTTCTCTGGTTGCCCCATGCAATCTAAATACTATAGGTGCATATATGATTATATCCTCTGAATCAGGTATTGCTCTTTTTTCCCAGATATTCTTTACTTTAATCAGTTCCTTGCTAACGAATTCTCGTATTTTAAAATCATCTATCCATGTAGAAAATTGCATAATTGTTCTAACGCATTTTTCACTAAAGCTGTGTGTTAGGTAAATTTTGAAATGTATGATTAAGACCTTTTCTAGATTTTTCATGACATGCCGATTGGGCAGGGCTGGTGCTATTTTTTTTAATAAGAGTAAGCTGTCAATATCTTCATCACAGATTGAATTCTTGATAAGCATGCCATTAATGTCTTTAGAAAGAGTCATGCAAGCTATTTTTTCCCACATAAACTTGCATGAATCACCCTTTAAAAGATATTCGTATGGGGCAGCCTCTATTAATTGTCGTTTATAGTTAGCCATCCTATCAGCTCTTATATCATGATTAATTTCTGGATCTTGACAGCAATAAAAAGCCTGGAAAATTTCATTAAAAAAATAGTATTTCAAAATGCATTCAATGGTCTCTATCTTGTTAATGACTGTACTGCTTAGCGCATCTCTTACTATCATTTCATCTACTTCTGCAATAAATAGACACTTTAGACTGTCGGCTGCTTTTCGGTAGCGATCATCATCATGACCATTTATCAAAAACAACAAGTCATCAACATATTTTTCATCATAGATATCCGTACATTTTTTCACTAGGTCGATCTCTCCAGTTTCCAATAGCTGCTTGATGCTATCATAAAGTTCCACGGCATAGTTATTTAATAACTTTTCCCCATAAAGAAAATCAATTGCATCGAGCATTTCTACTTTCAATGTATCTGCAACTGTGGCACCTTCTGTTATGCTTAGTAGTACTTTTGTTACAACAAGTCCCATTGTTTTTTTAAAGTCTCGACCTAATGTGTGGAATATAGAGTTCAACGTGGCGTATTTTTTATACAAGTTTACTAAATCTACGATAAAACGGATAGCTGTAGCCATGTTAAAAGTAACAATGTTATATTCATGCTTCAATACCATTAGTCGTTCTTTCAACGCATCACTATAATCCCTTTTTACTTTCAAACTGACAGTGCCAGAGAGCATTTTTTTTTCTAAAGTAACAAGTCTTTTCTTTATATTATTTGCATCTGAATAATAATTTGAGGATTTATTATCGTCAATGAGTGTTTCCATCTGTGGCAGGATCGCCACTATAAATTCGTGGTCAACAAAACCATTAGAATAAACATGAGATTTGTTTTCCAATAGCGATTTCAAAGTAAAAGAGGCTGCAGTGATAATATCCGAATAATCAGTCTTCGTTAAATATTCTAGATACTTTAATTCATTACTTATACATTGTTTAAAAAGTTTCGCTATTTTTTTCTTGTTATTTGATCTCATTGAGAAGTCTTTCGTTTGGAGAAAAAAGTGTTTTACCAAAACGTGTAGCTCCTCAGCATACTCCCAGCTACATTCAATATCGGCCTTATATTGTAAATATTGCAATGCGGAACCCAAGCTGGCTTCATAATAAGGTCTAAGTACAAATACCAAATAATGATAGTCATTACGGTTTTTAGGTTCTCGACTATGATCACATCTTTCAAAAGCATCTATTGTAGCCAGACACAGTGGTAAAGCATTGCTTTCGATCCAGTCCTTAGCAGCTAATTGTCTAATGCTATCAATAATTAAGTATTGCAATGAAATTGATGGGGCTATACCACGATATATTTCTGTTTCAGGAATTATTAACTTTTTTATGCTTACCACTTCCTGATTATCTTTAACTTCGACTGCATCGCTGATAGTTTTCATCTGACATGTATTTGATTTGCCTACCATTTGTTGATGGAGTAATTCAATCTCAGTTATTTTTTTTCCTACGGACTTCCCACTTTTCATGTTCCCTTGAAATCTGGCGGTGTCTTCCTGACGTCTCTTGACCAGATGGTCTGCTATATTTGCATGGTTTGTCATGTTTTCCATATCGGCTCGGCATCCTTAAAATCATTTAGTTTTTAACTGAAATAAAAGTCAGTAAGTACCCTAGTAGACAACGAAATTATTTTTTTGGTCATTAAAAAAAGTTTTTGTTTATATTGATGACCAATTTAGACAGACTCTATAACAGTATGTCCAGTTGTCAGACTCAAAATAATACAAGCCAGTGAAGCTGACTTAGTTTGAAATGTGAAATATCTGTCGGTGGGTGTCTATGCGATCACTCTCTGAAATGAAGGTCTGATAAATTTCAACGGCAATCACCACAAGCTACTGACTAAAGATCAACGATATCAGCGTCAGACACTGCCGAACAACCACTCTCCGGCTCTTGATTCAAGCAGTTCCTGCACCTCGCTACTATTGAGTCATTATACAGACGCTTGCTTTTGTCGATAGAGTGAGTCAACCGCTTATTGAGCTGTTTTCTGATATTGAGGCTTAGACACGATTGTTAGAGGCTCCCTATAGCACAGAGACCCTTGTCGACCAACTTGCGAAACCGAACCTCTGCTTTGCCAGTGTCACAACGACTCCAGCCAGCCACCAGATTCCAGCGAAGCACGTAGATAACCACTGCTTCAAAATCGAACTGATGGCGTGTGGCCAGTCGGTTCAACTGATCCCATACCGCCTGCAGTAGATTTTTTTCCAACTCAATACAGTTGTCGGTGAGCAGGCATTCAACCACGTTGCTGATCCAGGGAAATGCATGACCAAGACCAAGCGTCGGAGAGTTCCAATGGTTACGAATGTATTCGTAGCGAATTCCGTAACTCCACTGGGTCGTGGTGGGTGCGGCTTCACCCTGACGCTTGCGACGCAAAGCAGCGACAATGGTACGCATATCCAAAGACCAGTCCAACAGTTCGCATAGTGTCTGACTCTCCAGTTGCTCTCGGGTTTTTTCGGCCAAACGAATCAGTGCGCTTTCGTTGACATCGTCCGCCAGATGATCCCAGTGCAGTAGATTTTCAATCAGTACCAGACGTTCCTGGTCTTTCGTTTCCAGCATGGACAGACGACGATCCAATTGAAAACGGGAGATCGGGGTGGTTTGGCTGCTGAACAGAGCGTCAATGTGCGGCAACGAAACCAACAAGGTATAACAGGTACTCTCCGCCATGGCTTGCTCCTTAACCGCTGCTGTCGATAGCAGATAGCAAGATTCAGAAACGATCCTGTCACCCTCAACCGACAGCCTCATAAGCCTTAATTGATAATGCCTTCTAGCAACGCACGGAAGCGAGGCTTCAGGTGTTTCAGCAACATTGCGCTAACCGCAGCATCGTCCAGCTCAACTTCGACGTTCTTCTCACGCAGGCGGAAAGTCACGCCAGTCTGCTCTTCATCGTTGATCTTGAAGGTGACGCCGTTGCTCAACATTTTCTTACCTTGAAAAACTGCGAAATATGCCAACGTGCCTTCCTTCAGCTCTTCTGGATGCTCACGCAGCTCTTCAACACCGACGATCTTGCGTGGCAGGATCACTTCAACGTTCTCTTCACCGTGCAAGCTGTTACGACCAGCCACTTCGATAATCATCTTTTTGAGGATGCTCTGATCTTCCATGTCGCGAGCGACGATCAGACGAATCTGTTCGGAAAACTGCTTGAGCAGAAAGTCCTTCAGTTCCAGCACAGCATTACGATGAGCCAGTTGCAGGGCCTCTTCACCGGCATGGATGGTGAAATCGGCTTTCTTCTTTGCCTGGTTGATCAGATCAGTGGCTTGCAGGTGTGCTTTTTCCAGAATCCGATCCGCTTCGGCGCGAGCATCGAAAACGAGTTTGTCGGCTTCAGTACGGCCACTGGCAACACCCTGATTGCGGAGCTTCTCAATCAGTTCCTGTACCCCGACGGATACATTGCTTACTGCTTCAGTCATGGCTTCTACCCGTTAGCAATGTTAATAGGCAGGTTTAGGCGGCGATTTTGCCAGCCAGAACCAAAGCGAATACGAAAGTGAATACCGAGAAACCTTCTACCATCGCAGCAGGAGCAATCGACAGACCAAAGATCTCAGGTTTGTTCTTGGATGCATGAATAGCACTGGCAATCGCCTTACCTTGATAGAGAGACGTGAGCATTAGCGAGAGACCCGCTAGCAGACCAATGGCGAAGAGGGCCGGTGCTGTGTCAACGGTCAATGGAGTACCCATCAGAATGAACATGATAACGATACCCAAGATGCCCTGAGAAGAAGGCAGTGCGGACAAACCGATGAACTTACCGTAACCGCTTTCAACGTCCAGCATGGCACCGCATGCCGCTTGACCGGAAATGGAGCAGCCCACGCCGGAACCGATAGAGCCCAGCGCCATCGGGGCGAAAATGCCGAACCAGCCCAGCATCAACATGAAGTTATCCATGGATCAATCCTTTTGCTTTTTAAAGGGTTTAAATGGGTAGCCTTCTTCAGTCAAGCTCCACTTAAAGAACTCAATCACATTCAAACGCAAGCCATGTACAACACCACTCATCAGGGCGATACAGATGTTGAGCAGATGACCTGTGATCAAGATCAGAGCGCAGAACAGAACACCGATACCTGGCATGCTGTGCAGAACCTGAAAAGCCAGGGTATTAAACGTCACAGCCAAAGACAGACCGGCCAGACCGAGGGCAAACAGACGCATGTAGCTGAGAATATCACCGAAAACATCGAAAATATTGTAAAACGCATACAGACCGTCAACGATCCGGAGCAGTAGGTCTTTCGCGCTGGAGATTCGGCGTGTACTGTTGAACAAAAAGATCAGTCCTGTACCGACCACGATGAGAACAGGACCCGTCGTCTGCTTCCAAACCGGCGCTAGATCACCTGTTATTCCAAGCCACAGAGTGACACCGCCGATAATCGCCAGTGTCCATCCCAATGGTGCCAACACATACAGACGGGTTCGGTTATTCCAAGCAGTAATCAGGTTCGCCATGATGATATGCACCGCACCGATAATAATGGAAAGTTTCATCATGGCACTGTAATTATTCATATCAATGATGTGCAGCGAGCCGAAGAAGCTCTCTTTGTCTGGCGTGTACCCAAAATAGCTGCCGGTGCTGATACCCCAAAGAACACCCACACCTGACATGAAATAGACCAAGTTACGGATGCGAATGCCTGTCTCACTAGCGCCCAGTTTTTTGCGAAACAGAACAGCGAGACCACCAAGAATGACGCAGTAAGCCGCATCGTTCATGATCATCGCGAAGAACAGAGAGAACGAGAAGAAGACCACGGTGCTGGGATCCCAAGTCCGGTAACCGGGCAGCTGATAGAACACCATGGCTTCCGTACCGCCGGCAACGAATGCTGGGTTGTCCAACAGGGTCGGCGGTCTCTCTTCCTGTGTCGGCTCCTCGATGGTGGCGGCGACGGTCAATGAGGCAACAAAGTGACGGGCGCGCTCTTCTTCGTCCACTGGAAGCCAGCCAGAGGCTAGGAAAAACTGGTCATCGTCGTGGGTAATACAGCGAGCGTCCTCCAGTGAGTGGGCGTCTTCCTTATGAGCAATGATTTGGCTGAGAATATAGAGCCAGCGGGTCAGAGATTCCCGTTCACTCTGAATGTCCTCAACCTTCATTTCCGCCTCTTCCAGCTGATATTCCAAGCTGGTTAAGGAGTCAACGCCGACATGAGAACGCTTGACCGGCAGCAGGTTGATATCCGGTTCTGTTTTACTCAGCAAGACGACATAGCAGCTCTTGTTATCGTGATGCACCACTTCCCACGGCATATCAATACTGTCATCAAGAGCCACCATGCTGCTGTGTGACATCACATAGAACCACAGTCTGATGCCATCCAGCTGATTCAGTTCCGGAAAGGAAAAATCGCCCCAAGGACGAACGTCTTGAATTCGTTTGATCAAGTTGTCACGGGCATCAGACGCGTTGCGTAGTTGGTTCTTGTTGGCAAGCACCTTTGTGACGATCTCATCGCTCTCCATAGTATTCATGTAATGGGCTGTTCGGCGCTTGATCGGACAGCTTTTTAGATGGTTGTAGGCCTCCTTTGCAGCCCTGGGGTCACTGTCACTGAACTCGTCTTCGGCGGCCGCTGCTGTCTCAGTCAGGGGAATCAGATGAAGACACCCCATGCTCTGTAATCCGCTGAGAATGGTCTCCTTCTCGCTGGATAGCCCATAGAGAGTGATTTTCTTGAGTGTTTTGATACTCATGATCCTTCCCAGCTTTATGCTGACAGCCGGAGCAGGTCAGCTGATCATCTTGGTTTTTGAAATCTTGGCGTTTACCACCGCAGCACGATCCATATCGGACATGAAGATATTGATCTTCGCAATATTCTTGTTGCTACGCGGGATCAGAACCTTGGAGAGCAGGTTTACACGCTGAGAGGTAGTACGAGTCGCCTTGCTAATCGCTTGATAGCGCAGCTTACACACCTGCATCTCAACATGCAGTTTTACCATTTTTCTCAGGCATTCCACTAAAAAATCCACCCAGTGAGGTTTAGCCAGATAACTATACGGTGTGACGACTATATCAACCTTCTCAACGATAGGTACTACGGTACCGACGATGTTCTGTTCACCCAGAACAACATGGGTGACCTGCACCAGACCTTCCACGCTAATCTCCTCACAAGCGAGCATTGGTAGCTGCTCCTTGACGGTTTTCTCAATCTGTTTAATATGCTCGCACACTTCCTTGACGGCATCTTCTGCCTTTTTCCGCTCCATCATTAGCTGCTGACGCTTGAGTTCCAACGCCGGCAAGTAACGGTTAAACGTTTTCAGATTGCTCTTTTCTCGGTTCAACGAATTTTTGTTCAGCGCAATGTTGGCCATACCTTATGCCTCGGCTGTTTCGAGAGTGGCGCCGCCGGTACGGAGTTTCACAGGCCAGTACTTTTCGATCAAACTCTGCTTCATCAGCGTCTCTTCAGGGCTGAAACAGTCAGCCAGAATAGTCCACGACAGGTCGAGCGCGTCTTCCAAGCTCATGGACACATCCAGCTTCATGAAATTATTGATGAATTGGTCGCCAAAGCGGATGACCTTATCGTCATAAGGAGACAGTTCAAAAGCCATCGCCTGTTTCTGTCTAGCATTCACAGCGTCAGAGTAGAAGCGAATCATGGTGTTCATTATCTGACTGTGATCTTCTCGGGTCTCTTTACCGATCACCATCTGTTTCAGGCGAGACAGAGAGCCGAACGGATCGATGACGCCGTCGTGCAGATAGAACTGACCTTCGGTAATGTAGCCTGTGTTATCCGGAACTGGATGAGTTAGATCGTTACAGGGCATGGTCGTTACCGCCAGAATGGTCACGGAGCCTGCGCCCTGATAGTCAGCCGCTTTTTCGTAACGACGAGCCAGCTGAGAGTATAGGTCACCCATGTAACCCCGGTTCGCCGGAATTTTATCCATGGCAACACCGATCTCTTTCATGGCATCAGCGTAGGAGGTCATGTCGGTGAGCAGAACCAGAACCCGCTTGCCTTTCTCCACAGCAAAATGCTCAGCGACGGCAAGCGCCATGTCGGCGATCATCAGACGTTCAACGGTTGGATCAGAGGCCAGATTGGTGTACATAACCGTACGGGAAAATACGCCAGCTTCCTCGAAGGCCGTCTTGAAGAAGTGGTAGTCATCGAAAATCAGACCCATGCCGCCGAACACAACCACGTCCGATTCCGCCTGAACCGCAATCCGAGCTAGGAACTGATTGTAAGGTTCGCCGGAGACGGAGAATATCGGAATTTTCTGGGACTCAACGAGGGTGTTAAATACGTCAATCATCGGCACGTTGGTGCGCATCATACGTGACGCCAGTACTCGACGAACTGGGTTGACGGAGGGACCATCAATCTCAATGCGGGGATCCTGGTCCAGTGCCGGACCGTTATCAATCGCCTCACCCGCACCGTTGAAAATGCGACCTAAAATATTCGGCGAGTATACGACTTTCATCGGCTCACCCAAGAAGCATACGGAGGCATCAGTGGAGAGACCTTTGGTGCCGGCAAACACTTGGAGAGAGACTTCTTCACGGTTCAGCTTGATGATCTGTGCCAGTGAATAGGTCTGGCCATTCTGCTCAATCAGAGCGAGATCACCGTTGAGAGCTTGTGCATTACTATCGCTCAGTCTGGGTACTTCAACCCGAATAATATCACCAACAATGCTCAGAATGTTGGTGTAACGTAGCAGACTCTGGGACATAGCCTTTTTTTTACCCTGCTTCTGAACTCTGCGTCAAAGAGAAAATCAACGCTTCAGGCTTGATGAGCTTACCCTCCACAATACCCCCCATTATCGCTGACAACCGATGCCGTCACCTTGTCGATGAAAGCTGAGAGAGTATCATTGAGATAATGGCCATATCGGCTCAGTCGTAATAGGTGATACCACCGAGTACATCCATTTTAACAGAGGTTCCAGAAAGTCCTGATAAGATGTCATCCGCTTTGTCAAGTGCACCGATGGCACCCAGCTTACCACCGGAGCGAACGAAACGGCATACCGATTCGATTTTGGGACCCATGCTACCAGCAGCAAAGGAGAAGCTCTCCAATTCGTCCGGTGTGCACGCTTTGATCTTTTTCGATCCAGGTTTTCCAAAGTCGGTTTCGACCGCTGACACATCGGTCAGCAAGACAAGTGCATCGGCTTTCAAACCCTCTGCCAGTGTGCGTGAAGCGCGGTCTTTATCGATGACTGCTTCGACGCCATGCAACATGTTTTCAGAATCTCGGCGTACGGGAATCCCGCCACCGCCACCGCAGATCACAGTAATATCACCAGCTGAAACAATGTAACGCAACGAAGGCAGTTCCAATATTTCCATGGGCTGCGGTGAAGGTACAACACGACGAAAATAATGGCCATCCTCTTTAATGGTCCAGGCTGGGTTGGCTTGCTGGATGATCTGCGCTTCTTCGAGGGTATAGACTGGACCGACGAATTTATCCGGATTTTCGAATGCGGGATCGTTGGGGTCAACGAGGGTTTGGGTAGAGATAGTGCAGACTTTTTTGCCTGGCATGTAATTGCGGAGTTCCTGCTCAAACATGAAGCCGATCATGCCCTGGGTCTGGGCGCCTAGTACATCCAGTGGATAGCTGGAGACGGCTTCATACGATTCGTTCATCAGAGCCAGCAGGCCGACTTGCGGTCCGTTGCCATGTGTCAGCACCACTTGATGGTTTTTCGCCGCCTCGGCGATAGACTTGGCTGCGATGCGAATATTTTCACGCTGGATATGTGCCTCAAGCGGTTGGCCGCGCTGCAGGATCGCATTTCCTCCTAGTGCCATGACAACTAACATATCCCTGATCCTCTTGCTGGGTAAGTTAATAGTTGAACTGAAGCAGATGCCATCCATGAATGGGTGCGGTCGATCAATACTCGCGCAACCCATGTGCTCCAAGTATGCGCGGAGAGCGGTCAGTCGCCCAGAGTCGCTACCATGATGGCTTTGATTGAGTGCATACGGTTTTCGGCCTCGTCAAAAACGATGGAGTATTCTGATTCAAACACATCTTCAGTGACTTCAATGCCATTGGGTAAGCCGTATTGCTCGGCAATTTCTTTGCCGACAACCGTTTCGGTATTATGAAACGCAGGTAGGCAGTGCATGTATTTAACGTGTGGATTGCCGCTCTTTTTGATGACATCCATGTTGACCTGGTAAGGCTTCAGGACGGCAATTCGTTCATCCCAGACCTCTTTAGGGTCGCCCATGGAGACCCAAACATCACCATAGAGGAAATCACACTCTTTGACGGCCTCACCAACATCTTCTGTCAGTGTGATTTTGGCACCCGTTTGTTTGGCGATTTTCTTGCACTCATCAATGATGGATGCTTTAGGAACGTAGTGACTGGGTGAAGCAATCCTGAAATCCACACCCATTTTAGCAGCGCCGATCATGAGCGAATTGCCCATGTTGTTTTGACCGTCACCGAGATAACACAATTTCATCTGATTCAGTGATTTGCCATTACCATATTCCAGCATGGTCATAAAATCGGCAATGATTTGGGTCGGATGAAATTCATCGGTCAAGCCATTCCATACGGGAACCCCTGAATATTTCGCCAGTGTTTCTACATCTTCCTGCCGAAAACCGCGAAATTCAATACCGTCATAGAAACGTCCAAGTACTCGGGCGGTATCTTTAACCGACTCCTTCTGACCCATATGTGAGCCACTTCCGATATAGGTCACAGTAGCACCTTGGTCGAATGCGGCAACTTCGAAGGCGCACCGCGTGCGGGTAGAACCCTTTTCAAAAATAAGGGCTATATTTTTCCCTTTCAATCGCTGTTGCTCACAACCCACGTATTTTGCGCGTTTTAAATCGCGACCGAGATCCAGCAAGAACTGTATCTCTTTCGAGGTGAAGTCCAGTAGTTTGGTGTATTGACGATTGCGCAGATTGAAAGACATAGTACTGATTTCCTCTTAGACACTAAGGGATTAAGTAAACTGCTTTTCATTAACTTTTTATTAAAATTATCCGGTGATGAAACAGAACCACAGGATACTATATACTGGTAAATGGACTATATACTGACAATTAAAGCTGTGCAAGCTTGTATGTTACCTGTTTTTGTTTCACTAGGACTTAAATCTGCGCCCCTAACAAGCACATTGATGGTTAAGAAGAATCATCACAAGATTCCGTATCAGTAACTCCAGCTTCAAAGTGCTCCTTTTTTTTTGGAGAAACGATAGGACTCCACTTATCTAGATTGTGAAGTGTGACAGTATGAACATTCGAATTCTTATTAAGTAAACGCCTGTCTTCATTCGTAGAGCTAGAATCTGTTTTTAAAAAAGAAAAATCCTGACATGGAGATATTGGGTATGTTTTACGTGTCAGATTAACAGTGCTAACACTAGGACTCATATCATTTAGTTCTATATCTTCGCCCTTAAAACCGTTAGAAAAGTACGTCTGCTCAGCTTCCAGAATCTCCCTATTTCTCTGAGCTACACCAACCTGGCGATTACGAAGATATCCTTCTGGCAACTTTCCCCACTCCTCATCCTCTGTTGAATCGTCTGGATCTTCTGTTGGCACTGACATGTTCCCGGACAAACGATGACCGAGTCGATTGCATCTATTCACCCACTTTCGTACAGGGTAGGTAGCTAGATCGCAACCACGCTCACCATTAAAGTAACCCATACCATATCCAAATATTACAATACCAAAGGTTACTATAGCGATTGGTATGTACCAATAGCTACTAGCGAGAACCGACGTTGCTATCGCAACGGATGCTGTATTGAGTGATGAGCTGGATGTTGATGTTACATGTTTAATGCTAGTTTCTGTCGGGACCACCCAGGTATTAAGTACTGCCGTCACGTTGTCGGGGACAATCATATTCCAGTAAGAATAAATAGCCTCTCTGTTTGGAGTGCAATTGTTATGTAAAAAATTTCCACCTGCATAGACTATATCTTGACAACGGTCGTGATACTCAGACACGCCAGACACGTAAGTGCTTCTAAAAAAATGATCTCTGACTGCCCCGACACGACAGTTGATAATCAATTCATCATAATCATAGTAATAGGGGGATGTTGCTGAGTAGCCGCTAATGCGTGCTGTTACAATACCGGCCCTCCCCAATGGCCCCGTAGCCTTAGCCATAGAGTTGATGGCTATATTGTGACCGCCAGAGGCGTTAGCAAATTGATGCCCTCTCCATATGCCGGCATTTCCGTCGATACCGCTTGCCACGCTAACACACCCAATCGCCGTGTTTCCAGTTACATAGCTGTTTCCTTCCGTCTTTCCCGCCCCGATAGCACCACTGGTGCCTTCTCCTATTCCTTCGACCGTACAATCGATCATCGTATTGTTATAGCTCAGAGCAAGCTCAGACATCCATCCTGCCAATATGCCAACATTAGACTTTCCGCCGTATGCTCTAGCAGTACAGTTGATGGCTACACTGTCGCGAATCTGACTAGCTTCTTTCATTCGTCCTGCCATGCAAGCGACATTTGAATGGCCATTATCTATTATAATTGTGCTGCTTATTACCCTAGCGTTTTCAATTCTCGCATCGTCAGTCAGCGTTCCGGTTATTATGCCGGTCGACATGTTGTCAAGATAGGCCTTATGTTTTAAGTAATAATCTGTCACAAATAACCGACCATTTATCCGAGCGTATTGCACCTGGATGTTTTTTAATAAAGCCTTCCCACTTACAATATCCGCAAACGGTGAAATGCAGGCTGCATTGGTACTTATTACATCTTTAAGAATTAGGTTTTCAAGGATTGCATCGCCACTTATTATTTCTATTAGGCAACTGTGTTGATGTGAAATACTGTACCCTTGTCCATCTAAATGACCGGTAAAATTTTTGATGAGGTGGTTTGGGTAATTTTTTAAATTAATGTTATTAGTGAGTATGTAATGTCCGCTGGATGGATACTCACTATCCTGTCCAATCTTAACCCATGTTTCAGAGTTGTTGATCGTGATTATTCCGGTAGTTGAGGTGGCATTGCTACAGGCGATGCTAGCAAGCATGTAGATATAAAACCCTACTTCTCCAAAACAGATAACGTTACTTATGGATGGACAATATAAATCCACCAATAATCCAACCATCTGTGGAATTGTAGGGTTCCAGGAAAACCCTGTCCCACTAATTCCATTTGCATACATATCTGAAAACGGGCTAAAAAAAGATTGCACGATGTTTAATAAAGAAGGGCATCGTTTCGTCGCTGAAACGTTTTTCGTGTTATGGAAAACATCATCACGATTATTTTCGGGAGAAGGAGCACGCTTGTCGTTTGAGTGGGCAAGATAAGGTTCGGAATTTACCGAAGTAACCGTTATTTGAGGCTGGCTATCGTTGTTAAACTGGTTATGGTCAGTGGCAAATCTATTATCTTCTAATGGCGTTAAAACAATTTTTCTTTTCACTGCTCCAAGTAAGGATGCTGAACCCGATAAACGAGTATTGGCAAGAAGGTATTCACCTGAATCATCACACGTTTTTCTTGAAGTGCTGATACCCGCATTATGGACATGATTTTGGTTGTTGATTAAATTCATATTAAGTTTCTATTCAGTAGATCAGTAGAATTAAGCAATACTATTTTTTTAAAATTAGACTGCTAATTGATAAAATTGGAACGTTAATGTATAATTAAGTTCAGTAAAATGAGTAATAATAATTGATCGGGTGATAAATACTTAAATATTCTGCAATCAAACTTATCTTTTCCGATAATTAAAAGTAATGTTCTTACAAAGACTCTCTCGTAAGATCGGAGCATCTTATTCACGGCGTCATGGCGCTCATCAATATCCACGTGATGCTGGATTAATACAATTAAGTTAAGTGCAATCGCCTGAAACTTCATATGTGAGTCATCTACTATACATTTCATAGCTTCCACACCAAGAAATAGATGTCAGAAATAAATACACAACCGAGACAATAACAGCAACTAATTCAAGGGCAACGATAGCAAACGTACAAGCACCTATGGCTTTAAACTCCATATCAATGTGGATTAAGATGGCTTTATCAAGGCCACGAATTACAGCACCGGAAGATCCTATATAACCTTTTTCAAACATTTTTTTGAAAATGACAAATCAGCAACCTGGTGACGAGACGATATAAGGTTGTTACGTAAAGTTCTCAACTAATATAAAACTTTTTCCGGAAACAAGAGTCGAAGTTATTGTATGTGTAAATTCAGAGAGTGTAAGATGAATGATTTCGTGCTTTTCATCGCTTGTTATCGGAATATGCTTTGTGTTGATGGCTTGAGCATTTGGCTCAATCGGCAGACAATTCTCCAGAACTATTCAAATAATCAAGAAGTCACGGATTCAGGTAATATAATAGTTTTCATAACGTGAAAATGGATACTTTTCAATGAACTATAAACTCAACAGAGTTTTGTTTTACCTATAGCCAATTTTAAGTACGCACACACAACATGAGGCATCATTATGACAATTAAATATATAGAAGACAAACATTGCTGTAAATTAAGATTTAACGACGCATACACGTATGTCAATGAGTCTGGCGGGACTATGGCGGAAGCGATCCTAGCTTGGTTTTACGGAAGGATGGTAAAAGAAATTGCATGCCGATATTATGTGTTATGCAAACTTGATACCACGCTTGGTAAACTGTTCGCTACTGCCTTACCGACGAGAACAACAAAATTAACGACCCAAGCTCCTTCAACCAATGAGACTAACGCACTCAACGTAAATAGACATAGTTTAGAACAGGAATATAAATCTCTTTCCCAAGAAATAGTAAGTCTCAAAGTTTTCAACGATAAGATTACATCCAAAATATCAAATTTAAAACATCAAGTTGAATCAAAAAAAGAAGACTTAAATAAATCACGTGAAATCCTTAAACATAATAAATTATCTATTATTCAATGCACCGCTGAGTTAAATAAAATAACTCAAGAAATCAATGATATTAGTAGAAATTTTTCAGCACCTTCGGTGGATAAATTACGTGAAGAGAATCCGTCCATTGCTGATTTAAATGACCCGTATCGCCCAGAGAAATTAACCGATCTATTCAAAGGGCTTTATGATAATCAATGGACCGATTTAATGGAGTATTTTTATGACAATCAAACGGAGAGAGTCAAGGCATCAGGAGTTGAGGTAAATAAAGAGGAATTTGAAAAACAAAATGTAATACTTCTCGCAAACATGATAAAAGAAGCACATGTCGTAGTAAAAAATGTTATCGAAGACATGAAAAATACAATAAAAAATGATCTCATCGATAAATTACAAAAAATACTTGAAGATAGAAATTCTAATAAAGACATTATTCCGTGTGACGCAATCTTATGGAAAAAGGACACAATACGGATAAGGGAATATTTATATAAAAATCCCACTAATTTTAAAGACATGACAACGGCAATCACACATGCTGTTATAACTGAAAAACATAGTGAAATTAACTCTACTGCTTTAGAGGAATATCTAGTTTTTGCTATAAAACTGCTTATATTAATGGAAGTTCAGAACTACCCATTAGTATTGAAGTGGCCAGTGCCAGGCACCCAATATGATGCAAGTTATCAAATTATGTATACAACAACGAAAGGATCAATTGTTGATTACATTGCATGGCCCGCACTCTACTTACACAAGGATGGTCCACTGATATGCAAAGCGGTTATTCAAGCGAAGACGGATGAAACATCTAAGTCATAAGATGCAGTTTATGGAGAGAATGTTCATCTCGCTGACCCTTGCAGATCGCAAGAATCGATTGACATTAAGAAAAAATCGATACAAAGAACTTCAAAATCATTGCTGATAAGTATCATCATCATCGATCAAGCTTCATTGGAAATCTCGTGCCTTTTGTTAGCCTACTTAAAAACAGGGCTTCAATCTGATACCTCTGCCCTAGAGTCAGCTACTGGTATTGTCTGGTTTGTGGTCTCATTCCTGACATCTATTTCTGAGTGTGAGAGCTACGAAATGTACAACAGCTGACTCACTTATGACATTTCAGTCGATTGCACTGATTGTGTTAATCCGGCAATACGTCAGCTTGTAAGTTGTTTTAATATACATCGTCATTCTCGATAAAATTACCGTTTTCATCGAACTCTTCTTCAACTATAACGCTAAGTTTACATTCATATATTTCATCGTCTTCATCATCTTTTTTCTTTAATACTATTTCGTCTTTTTTCTTTAATACTATTTCATCTTTTTTCTTTAATACTATTTCATCTTTTTTCTTTAATACTATTTCATCTTTTTCAAAACAATCACCTTTTTCAAAACAATCACCAATTTTCACAACGGATTTAAATTCACACTTCTCAGGCTCTCTCTTATTAACATCAGAAGACTGATCATTCACACCATGCTTTGAATCAGCCATAATCACACCAAAACCTTTACTGCGGCTAACTTTTTCTGCATCCAATTCTGGTATACAGCCATTTTTTATTTCATTCCTGACCTGCATTAAAATTCGTCCTTTTAGATTGCTACCATAATAATATTCACCATGGTGATTCTTCTTCTTAATACACCCCCACTTCGAATCATAGAGAGTCTGCTTAACAATCAATTTACTTCCAGTTTTAATAAGTTCCTGTCTAAACTCTGGTTCCTGTTGCGCCCGTATTCTTATAAGATTCAGCATGACCTTGACTTCCATACTCTGCATTGCATCGGCATCCTTTGCTTCCATACTCCGCACTACTAAACCAACATCACTTTTATGATAAAAAAATAAATCATCGCTATCACCATCCATCGTATAATCTAGCATGAACTGATCCACTTTTTGAACTGCTTCTAAGACAGTTTTTGAGTTCAGAATAGATTTTTTTAACTCACTATTGCAAGCAAACTTCTCGGATAAAAGATAGATTTCGATGCATTTTGTATGCGCAATAACACCTGGAAACTGAACAACACACAACTCCGATCCACTTTTAATATGACAATTAGCTAATATGGAATTATCAAACTCATCAAGTATAATTTGCTCTCCACTGGCAATTTTATACGACCTAACAGCATCTCCACAGTTAAACTTAAGACCAATAGAAATACCGTCTGGAAGTTCACTCCATGGATTATAGGTAGCACATAACATATGAGTTTCTTGCCTCTTACTATCGTCTATAAAAGGTAGTTTTTTATTTTCCATAATTAAATTCAGACTGAGTTTTCGAGCAACCTGATCTTCCTGAATAGCATTTAATATTGTATCAACAAACATTTTTTTAAGTGAACGAAATGACGGCAAAAAACTGATCAGTTTGTCCAGAAAAGAAATAACCTTGACGACCACCACGGCTTTAGTACCATCCGTCATTAACCCATGACGAATGCGATAACGCTGCCCATTGGCAAAGCAGTTACTCAACGTCTTCAGATTATGCCTTGCAAGCTTAATCTGCGAATTAATGTCTTGCTCTAATCGTACCATAGAAAACATTAACCAACTCCTCCTATAGTGATCGTTTATATTTATACATACTCCAGCTTTATCGATCGACAATCTATTGAAGTCATGCAGTACTAGTCTGTAGACACTGATTACCTGCTAAAAGTTCCCCAAAACACCACATCACCTATCTGTTTTTTATCGAAGGAAGTTCACGCCTCCAAAACACCTGCTTTTTTACCGTCAGCACTGTATAATATCTGCCTTTTAGATGACTGATCATGCGTTTATTTAATGGAGTCAAATAGCCAGTGAATACTCAGCGCACCCTTTTATGTTATCCGTTCATGGCTCTGGCGCTACTATTGGCTAGCTGCTGCGGCTTTCAGCTACGTGGTCTGAGCAATATCGCCCCTGAGCTTAAAATACTGGATATCAACACGACGGATCATCTCTTTAACCAAAACCTAATCGCAGTATTGAAAACCAACGGGATTACGGTCAATGATACTGGTGACTATCGCCTACGCATCCTCCCCTTGGAGCGCGAAAACAAGGAAGTCACACTGTCCGGTGGCGGCATAGTGTCTGATTATGAACTGACCGGCATCCTCACATGGCATCTCGAAACCAACAGCGGCCTGGCGCTGTTCCCTCCACGTAAAATCCGCATGAGCCGTACCTACCAATACAGCTACAACCATGCAACTGCCTCTCGCAGCGAAGAAGATTTAATTTGGCATGAGCTGACACAAAAACTTGCCATCAGTCTGATCCATCAGGTATCTACGATCTCCAGTCAACAACTCGCAACACTGACAGCAAATGCCAAAGCAGTCGCTGAAGCAGAAGCAGAAGCAGAAGCAGAACAGTAATAAGCGTATGAAACTCAGAAGACCCGACCAACTGGAAGGACAACTCAAGGCCAAGCTAGCCTCGTTCTACATCATCAGCGGTGATGAGCCACTACAAGTGGAAGAGAGCTGCGACCAGATCCGCGCCTGCGCCCGTCAGTCTGGCTTCACGGAACGGACGGTCTACCATGTGGACAACGGTTTTGACTGGACGAAAATCGTCGAAACGATTAACACTCTCTCGCTCTTTGCTGAAAAGCGCCTGATCGAACTGCGTGTTAGAGACGCTCGCTTTGGTGACGGCAAGAAAATACTACAGGCCTGCGCGGAGAACCCACCCAACGATACCATCATGCTAATTATCACCAGCCGCATTGACAGCAAAGCCAGCAAAACCAAGTGGTTCAGCGCTCTCGAACAGGCTGGAATATGGGTTACCGTATGGCCCATTGAGCATCAGCAGCTTCCTGACTGGATCGCCAGGCGCTGCCAGCGTGCCGGACTGAAAACTGAATCCGAAGCCGTCACTCTGCTGGCTGAGCGTGTAGAAGGCAATCTACTGGCCGCCTTCCAAGAAATTGAAAAGCTTCGCCTGCTGGCAACAGACGGCAACGTCACCGTTGACACTATTCGTGAAGTGGTGTCCGATAACGCCCGTTACGATACCTTCGGTCTGGTTGATGCCGCCATGTCGGGGGATGCACGTCATGCTGTCCGGATATTCAACGGCCTGTTATCGGAAGGCACCGAACCGACTATTATTCTCTGGGCACTGGCTCGAGAGTTGCGCATGCTCAGCCAC
Organism: Endozoicomonadaceae bacterium; assembly: GCA_023146365.1. Taxonomy (GTDB): domain Bacteria; phylum Pseudomonadota; class Gammaproteobacteria; order Pseudomonadales; family Endozoicomonadaceae; genus Kistimonas. The sequence continues at coordinate 16,615 of JAGLCE010000034.1, read as the reverse complement.
TTGGCCCGCAAGATCTGCCAAGGTGTCAGACTGGAAACTGCGATGGACCAAATTGCCCGACAGCACAAGGCCATCCCTTTCATACTAAAAAAGCGCAAAGCCCTCTATCATAGATGCCTTCATAAACACAATGAACAGAAGCTACGTACTTTTTTGGAACGAGCCTCATTCATTGATGAAGCTCTGAAAACCGGCAGCAAAACCTGCAACCCGAAAGATGAATTATTGGCTTTGACGCTATCGCTCTCTGGGCTGGATATTCTGATCACCTGAAAGCCATCGAGCTAAACATCAACAGACTGAATGTCAAATCAGAGGCCACTATAGCTTCTATCAATGTTGGACCTACCTTCAGAGGCGCGATAGATACCAAAACCATTGAAGGCTTTTGCGAACGCCTACAGAGGCAAGCATTGATACGAAAAAATACACAATTCATCCCACGTCCTGACTCAATCCGTCATTCAATGAGCAGCTTACATGCTACCCTGTCGTCATCCTTACTGAACCATTCGCCATTATGGCAGTCCAAACTTGTAGGGTATAGCCAGAAGTGAGGCCTATGTTATGAGTAGCGGACAAGATGCGTCCTCTCCACCACGCGGACAGTTCAGCTCCAGACTCGGCTTTGTATTTTCGGCTGCCGGTTCAGCGGTGGGAATCGGAAATATCTGGGGATTTCCCACCCAGGTCGCCGATAATGGTGGCGCCGTCTTTCTGGTGGTTTATCTCCTACTCTCCCTGTTATTGGCGTATCCGGCTTTGGTGGCTGAATTAATGATTGGCCGGTATAGCCAAACCAATCCGGTCACAGCACTGGAGCGACTTCCCCATAACCAGACTTTCCGCAAACATGGTTATCTATTGGGTTGTTTGGCAGTCATTACCATCTGCCTGATCTTTGCCTTTTACAGCATTATTGGTGGCTCGCTGATCGCGTACGGGATAGCCCCCATTTTCCATGAGATCGGCATGATACCAGTCGCCTTTTGGCTTGAAGCATCCACACCCGAACGAAATATGGTCATGACAGCGCTCTTTATTGCGCTCACTCTAGCCGTCGTCAATGGAGGCGTAGAGAAAGGGATAGAAAAGTGGTCGTCACGACTGATGCCACTGCTGATTGCTTTACTCCTCCTACTCATTGGCTGCGTAATGACACAAGATGGTGCTATGGAGGGACTTCGGCTCTACCTGGTTCCGGATTTCAGTAAATTAACGCCGAGCTTGCTGTTCAATGCACTGGGACAGTCTTTTTTTTCAATGTCCCTCGGCGTCGGCGCAATGATGGCTTATGGTTCCTACCTCAGCAAAAAAGATAATCTTCCCGCGATGGCGCTGCAAGTCTGCCTGTTAGATACGGGTATCGCAGTTCTCGCCGGTTTGCTGGTAATTCCCGCTATGTTTGTTGCCCTGCACAACGGCATGGTGATCTACGATGACCAAGGCCTATTGCACTCCAGCGATACACTGGTTTTCACCGTCTTGCCCGCATTTTTCACTTCCCTTGGTCATCTAGGCATCCTGCTTGGTATCCTATTTTTTATCCTGATGACCATCGCCGCACTCACGTCTTCGATATCCATGCTGGAAGTTCCAGTCTCCTGCCTGGTGGAACGCAAAGGGCTGACCAGAAAAAAAGCCAGCATCATAGTCTGTCTGTCCGTCATGCTACTGTGCACATTGATTATCACAAACTTCGACTTACTGTTCAGTAGAGTTGTCTCTCTAACTACGCGTTATGCGCAACCTTTCAACGCATTTCTGTTCTGTCTGTTTGCAGGTTGGCTGATGCATCGTAATCATCGGTTGCAAGAGATCAGACATGGGTTTAATCACGTTGAAAACTCCCTTTTCTGGCGGATATGGCCTTGGTATGTTCGCTATTTATGCCCTGTATTGATTGCCATGTTACTGCTATTTGGCTGATGTAATGTCCAGCGAACCGAGCCACCCAACCAACGATCAAAATCCCGTCCACACCCTCTTTCGGGATAGGCGGCGTCAAGAGGCTGGATGGTATCCTTATTAGCCAACCAATAATGAAAAGCTATTCAGTGATGACTAGACAATCAACAAATTAATGAACATGTCGATTGTTTAGATGGCCTTTACACCAGAAAATCACCCTTAGCCTGCTCATCCGCATGATAGGAAGAGCGTACCAATGCACCCGAGGCGACCTTGCTGAACCCCAGTTTTTTCGCTGTTTCCGACAGTTCAGAAAACTCATCCGGATGCACGAAACGCTTGACCGGCAAATGATAGCGAGAAGGCTGAAGATACTGTCCCAGCGTAATCATTTCGATATCATGGGCACGCATATCTCCCATGACATTGATCACCTGTTCATTGGTTTCACCAAGTCCCAGCATCAGACCTGACTTAGTAGGAATAGCAGGATTACGCGCCTTGTATTTTTTCAGCACGTCCAGTGACCACTGATAGTCAGAACCTGGGCGAGCCATCTTGTAGAGTGTCGGAACCGTTTCCAGATTGTGGTTAAAGATATCCGGCGGAGTCTCACTAAGAATATCCAGCGCTACGTTCATTCGCCCCCGGAAATCAGGCACCAATATTTCAATCGTAACGCTGCTGGAACAGTCTCGAACTTCCTGAATACAGTGAGCAAAATGGCCAGCACCGCCATCGCGCAAGTCATCACGATCAACGGACGTAATCACCACGTATTTCAGGCGCATATCCGCAATCGCCTGCGCCAAATGTGCAGGCTCTTCTGCATCCAAAGGCAAAGGACGACCATGACCGACATCACAAAACGGACAGCGGCGAGTACAGATATCCCCCATGATCATGAATGTGGCCGTTCCCCCATGAAAACATTCCCCCAGATTCGGGCAGGAAGCTTCCTCGCAAACCGTATGCAGGGAGTGTTTACGTAGCACTGTTTTGATTCGATCAACTTCTTGAGAAGCTGGCATCCGCACCCGGAGCCAGTCTGGCTTGCGCGGCATATCGTCCTTTTCAGTGGGAATCACCTTGATCGGAATCCGATCCAGTTTTTCCACCCCTCGGTATTTTATGCCCGGTTCAAGTCGAAGTTTTTTCTTTGTTTCGGTGGATCCCGCCGCTACGGCGGGGCCTGAAAATGAGCTTGTCATGTCGCCTAATCCCAGCGTTGTCGGGTCTCGATCTCAGTATAACCAAGACCCTGCACCAAATGATGTTTTAATCGATCTCCGGCAGATGTACAGTCCGCACCACTGTCGTAATCCACCAGCCGGGTCATGGTTAATCCGGCATGCCCGCAAGGGTTGATTCGTAAAAAAGGTAACAGATCCATATCAACATTCAAAGCCAATCCATGGAAGGAGCATCCACGCCGTATACGCAGCCCCAGAGAGGCAATCTTGGCGTTATCCGCATAAACATAAACACCCGGAGCGTCCGAGCGAGCCAGAGCTTCAATGTCATACTCACCAAGCAACGCAATGAGCGCATTTTCAATATGAGTAACCAGTCCTCGTGCACTCAGCCCAAGCCGACGAATATCCAGCAGCATATAAGCCACCAGTTGCCCTGGGCCATGGTAGGTCACCTGGCCACCCCTATCGACCTGAATAACTGGAATATTACCAGGATCCAGCACATGTTCGGCTTTACCTGCCTGCCCCTGGGTAAACACCGATTCATGTTCAAGCAGCCAGATTTCATCACTACATTGACGATCTCGACTGTTAGTGTAATCTGCCATCGCCTTCCAGACCGGTTTATAGGGCTGCAATCCAAGCTCCCGAATCAGCAACCGTTTTGGCTGTCTCTGAGGCGTATGGCACAGCGTCAGCTTTGTCATACTTGTTTCACAGCACCATCTGTATTCGAGCACTTGCTTTCAACTCATCAAAAATAGCCTTGAGTTGCTCCTCCCCAGTCGCGGTGATCGTCAAGTTGACGGCCTGATAATTGCCATTCTTGCTGTCACGCAGAGTCGCTGTGCCATCGTGAGATGAATCGTGTTTCTTAATCACCTCTAGCACGTAATCTTTCAGACCTGCTGCGGCGTTCCCCACAATTTTGAGCGGGTACGCACACGGAAACTTGATTTTGGGTGGTGGTTGTTGCTTTTCAGTAGACATCTATCTAATAACCTTAAGTGCATCCAAACAGGCATGCCGAACCATGATGTCCTCGATTAACCTGCCTTACCAAACGGATAGAACCCTGTCACATGCTGCCAAACAGTACCCGACGCTTTCGACCGATCAATCCGCTCATCGGCAGGAGCTTCTTGCTGAAGCGGGCAATTCTGTTTTCGTCAGTCACGTCCTGCGCTTCGATGGAAATATCTCACTCATTGCAGAGATAGAGGCATCACCGACATGAACAACACTGTCAATCCGTCGATCATCGGTTATGGCAGTCACCGACTTTCAAGCACTATTAACTGAACAGGCCGATAAAGAAGTGAACAATACTATCCCACAACTGCTCGAAGAAACCACCGTCTTCGATGGACTCCAGCGCAACCAAAGGAGCTTCAGAGATTATCTGATCATCCAGCATGACTTTCACGACACCCAGTTTCTGACCGGTCACGACAGGCGCCACAATGTCCTGATCAATCAGCATGCTGGCCTGAACATCACTCTCTTTTCCGCGAGGAACAGTAACCACCAGATCTTTTACCAAGCCCACAGGTAACTCATCTTTAGCACCTTTCCAAACACGCACACGCTCAAGCACTACCCCTCCCTTCTTGACCTTGACATTGTTAAAGAAACGGAAACCATACGTCAGTAATTTTTGCGTTTCGCTAGCACGACTGCGCTCACTACGAGCCCCCATGACAACAGTGATCAAGCGACGCCCTTCTCGCTCCGAAGAGACCACCAAGCAGTGACCCGCCTCATTAGAGTACCCCGTTTTAATGCCATCGACACTCGGATTAACGAACAACAAAATATTACGATTTGCCTGTGAATCCAGAGGTTTACCGGTTCGCTTGTTCACACCATACTGAAATTCTTTTTCCGCATAGATGGAATAATATTCAGGATGATCATTGATGACATGACGCGCCAACAACGATAGATCACGTGCGGAACTGTAATGATTCTTTTCAGGCCAGCCTGACGCATTCATAAAGTGGGTATTGGTCATACCAAACAGTTCTGCGGTGGAGTTCATCATCTGGACAAAAGCGCCTTCACTACCAGCAAGATATTCCGACAGAGCAACACTCGCATCATTACCGGACACAATGATGACACCGTGCAGAAGATCAGAGACAGTTATTTTTTCACCGACCTCAATGAACATCAGCGAGCCTTTCATGCGCCAGGCTTTCTCACTGATTGTCACCATATCATCGCCAGTAATACTGTTGTTGGCGAGCTCTGCCGTCACCAGATAAGCAGTCATCATCTTGGTCAGACTGGCAGGAGGCAGCTTATGATCTGCGTTTTTTTCCGCCAAAATCTCGCCACTGATCGCATCAATCAGAATATAACCATTGGCCGCCACTTGGGGTGGTGAAGGAATAAGGCCTGCTGGTAACGCCTGCGCAGCACTGGAAAAAATCAATAAGGTCATGACAGTCATACAGACTGAAAAATTCTGCCCTTTTTCTAGAAAACGCAATGGAATGAGATGCTTCATATAATTCGCTGTAGATAGCTGCGGATGAATAATCAGTATTATAACAACAGGCCAAGCCTACTTTGAATACAAAATAACCAACTATTGCAGTCACGTTAAGTAAACGGTGTCCAGCTTCAGTTTTCTATCCAGAAAAGCAACCCGTTGGCCAATACTACCATGATTAGCTTATCAAGCTGACATAAAGGATTATTCAAACACTAAATGAACGCGCTCAAAACTGGCATCAGCCAGTAGATCACCCAATTTAAGGGCATCGCTGCGGTCTACCAGGGGACCAACCCGTACCCGATACAACCCATCTCTCTCTTTGTCTGTTTGAGTGACAAGAACAGGTTGAGAAATCAAACTCTGTAACCGCTTTTGTAAAGCCTCTGCCCCAATACGACTACTCAACGCAGCTACTTGCACGTAGATAACTATCGGCACAACTGCTTCATCTCTTCCAGCGGACAACTGAGGCACCTCGTTAATCACTGCAAACGTTTCAATCCCTTCCAGCACAACACTCGCCGTACCCTTATCCTGAAACCCCAGTTTCTTGGCCGCAGCATAGGAAAGGTCAACTATCCGATTATCATGAAAAGGTCCGCGATCATTCACCCTCACTACCACGCTGCGCCCATTAGCCTTATTGATAACCCGCACATAAGAAGGCAGAGGTAAGGTTTTGTGAGCGGCAGTCATGGCGTACAGATCGTACGTTTCGCCATTGGCAGTTTTGCGTCCTTGAAACTTGGTGCCATACCAAGAAGCAACGCCTTCCTGTCTAAAGCCAGCCGATGTTGCAATGGGCTGATAACTGATACCAGCCAACTGATAAGGTGAACTTTTCAGCGCTCCATAGTATGGCCGTGGCACCGCATTCGGTATTTTGCTTACATCAATATTTATGGACGGTGCACCGTCTTCCGTTATCGATTGTGCTGAACAGCCCGCCAGCAACACCAAAATCATCCCTGCCAACACGAGAAATCCTTTTCCTTTCATGGCGCCATTCATAGCGCGTTGCTCAACACAGCGTGAAGCACATAACAATATCATTGCACGGTTTCAGCCTTTGTCTGCAGGTGATCACCCTGCCTCTGTTCCTGCAGTTGTATCTGATACTGGGACTCCACCTGCTTACCCATCTGATAGACAGTCATCGCATAGAGATCACTATGATTGTAACGGGTTATTACATAGAAATTGTGCAGCGTCAGCCAATATTCCGGTGACTCCTTACCTTGCAGCATCAAGCCCCGCACCTGTGATGAAGCGGGAAGCTCCTGAAGAAGTACCCAGCCAGCATCATGAGCTTTGCTCAATGGTATGGTGGGTGTTGAATTATTTGACAGAACTTCACTGAAACGTTTCCCTTTTACCTGAGCTTGGGAGACAACCGGCTCCCCCTTTTTCCAGTTATGCCGGTTAAGATACGAAGCAATGCTGCCTATCGCATCAACAGGCGAATTCCAGATATCGGCCTTGCCATCATCATCGAAGTCCACCGCATACTCACGGTAACTGGACGGCATGAATTGCGGAATACCCATCGCGCCTGCATAGGAACCGGTCAGCAACAGCGGATCAAACCCCTGCTCTCGGGAAAGAATCAGAAACTCTTTCAGTTGCTTCTTAAAGAAGGACGCTCTGCGGGGATAGTTAAAGCCCAGCGTCGATAAGGCATCAATCACTCGGAAACCACCGCTGAAGTGTCCATAACGGGTTTCCACGCCCAGAATCCCTAGGATAACGTAAGGTGGCACGCCATATTTTTTATGCGCCTTTTCCAAGGTTTTCTGATGCTGCTTCCAGAATTCCACCCCTCGACGCACCATATGTTCACTGATAAACCGGTTACGATACTCCCACCACTCTAGACTTCGTTCCGCTGGGCGGCTTATCAATTCAAGAATCCTGTCTTTATTTTTAACTTGCCTGAATAGCGCCTCAAGCTCTTTCTTGTTAAAGCTCTCGTCGATTACCATCTCATCAATAAATGACCGAACTTCATGCTTTTCGGTAAAATCATCAGCCTGAACCTGCATCATCACGCTGCTGCCGATCATCACACTACCCACCATCCATGCGCACAGCCGATGCTTCTTCGATAACGATAATGGCACAGAGAGGTATTCCACAGTCCGGAACAACCACCGTGACAACAACGATTTCATACAATGACTCCCCTGTATTACTAGCAGCCAACACTTCCGTAGACGATAAAAATACCTGTCGGCAAAAGCAGTTGTTTCTACAGGATGACACTCTGCCTCAAACCCACTGGCTACCGTGTTTTTCCAGTACAGTTCATCAATAACAGGATGTCACACACAAACTGCTTATTTATGACATGATATTGTCATCCAGCCAGTATAAATATTACAAGACACTGCTAGTTTTCAGGGCCTGCCAATATTTGATCAGGAAGGAATAACAGATAAACCAGACAAATATCAGGCATACCGACCCTGAAAATTCCTATGCGTATGCACAGACATCAAGACACCAAAGCCGGCCAGCAACGTCACTATTGAGGTACCACCACGACTGACCAGCGGCAACGGCACACCAACCACAGGTAAAAGACCACTAACCATACCAACATTAACAAAGACATAGACAAAAAACGTCAGAGTAATACTCCCTGCTATCAAGCGCCCGTATAGCGTCTGGGCATTCATTGCGATGAATATCCCTCTACCGATGATTAATGCATAAGCACAGAGCAACACGGCAACACCCAGCAGGCCGAACTCTTCTGCTAATACGGCAATAATAAAGTCGGTATGACTTTCTGGCAGAAAATCCAGATGTGACTGAGTACCCAATAACCAACCCTTACCATAAAGCCCTCCCGAGCCAATGGCAATTTTCGATTGAATGATATTCCAACCTGAACCCAACGGATCACTTTCTGGATTGAGGAACGTCAGTACCCGTTGTTTCTGGTAGTCATGCATGACAACGTGCCACATTGCCCAGATCGCCGGTATCGCCAACAGCAACGCCACACCGATAATTCGCCAACTTAGGCCTGCCAATAGAAGAACAAAGATACCAGATACGCCGATCAACAGAGCAGTGCCCAAGTCCGGCTGTTCCAAAATAAGTACAACGGGAATACCGATCAACAGCAAGCTTGCGCCGATATCACGATAACTCGGCGGCAAAGATTGTCGACTAAACCAACCGGCAATGGTCAACGGCATAACCAATTTAAGGACTTCCGATGGCTGAAACCGAATGCCAATCAAGCTGATCCAACGCTGAGCCCCCTTTGAATCAATACCGATCACCAGGACACTGGCCAGCAAAATAACAGCCAACCCGTAAGCAAAAGGCGTAAGGCGCTGCATCATGCGCAACGGAATCTGCGCTATTATGACCATGATAATAAAACCAGCCAGCAAGAAAGAGGACTGGTGCAGAAGCATATTTCGACCACTACTTGCACTGCAAAGAACGAACAGTCCAGCAACACTGATCAGCAGTAGCATCAACAGTAAGACAGGATCCAACCGAAGACGCTTCCAGATCGACGGTATTCGATGCAAATCATAGTTATTATCAAGCTGACGGACAAAGTCACGATTCATCGATTATGCCCCTTGGGCGCCGACTTCATGGATGGCGTGTCCACACGACCCCCTACTTGAGACAACAGGTAGGCATCTATCACTTTTTTCGCCACACGGGAGGCCTGCGAAGCGTTATTTTCCACCACTACGGCTACAGCGATCTGAGGCTTATCAACTGGGGCAAAGCCAATAAAAAGGCTGTGGTCATGCTGAAACTCTTCTAGCTGTTTTGCGTCATATTTTTCACCTTGAGCGATGCCAACCACCTGCGCAGTACCCGTCTTGCCGGCCATGGAATATTTCAGGTTACGTCCAATCTGCCAGTAGGCCGTTCCCCGCGGCGACGACACCACAGCGGTCATAGCATTAATAACGACACTCCACTCCTTGGCAGAGAGACTCTTTATGATGCGCGGCTCCGGCACCACTTCATCAGAACGGGGCTTAGCTAGGCGAGGCGGATAAATAATACCACGACTGGCTATTATGCTGGTTGCTACGGCTAGCTGTAAGGGTGTCGACAGCATATCGCCTTGGCCAATACCCGTGATCACCGTATCCCCAGGACGCCAACTGCGACCGCGAACACGTCGTTTCCATTCTGGCGATGGCACCAGGCCGGAGCGTTCATAGCCGATATCCAGACCAGTCCGACTACCAAACCCAAATCGAATCAGATAATCATGTATCATATCAATACCCATCTTAACGGCGACGGTATAGAAATACGTATCATTGGAAACCACAATGGCGCGATGCAGATCAACCATGCCATGCCCCTGCCGTTTCCAGTTTCTATATTTGTGCGTGCTCCCTTCAAACTGGAAATAACCCGGATCATCAATCTTGACACTGCGATCCATCACCTTATTATCCAGAATCGCCAGTGCCATAAATGGTTTGATCGTGGAGGCCGGAGGATACTCACCCAGCATCGCACGGTTATAAAGAGGACGATGGATACTGTCCCGTAGTTCACTGTAACTGTTGACATCAATCCCAGCAACGAACAGATTAGTATCAAACGCTGGCGCACTGACTAGCGCCAATACACCACCGTTATTAGGATCAATAGCAACGACAGAGCCACGCTTCCCTTTCAGCGCTTGACTCGCCACCCTCTGCAGATCCAGATCAAGGTAGAGGTTCAGATCTTTACCCGGTTGCGGATCGACCCGTTTCAAGACTCGAAAGATACGACCACGGGCATTGGTTTCCACCTCCTGGTAACCGGACTTACCCAGCAAGGTGGATTCATAATAATTCTCCACCCCAGTTTTACCGATGACATGCGTAGCGCCATAGAGAGCCGCATCAATGGTAGCGAGTTCCTCGCTATTGATGCGTCCGACATAACCAATGGCATGGGCAAACTCATCAGCATAGGGATAATGGCGTAACAACTGAGCCTCGACCTCCATACCGGGCAGGTGGTACTGATCTACCGAAATTTTTGCAATATCTCTGGCTGTGAGCCGGTATTTCAATGGTACTCCATCAAAGGGATGCCGTTGCCGCTGCCGCTGCCGAAATTTATCCAGTTCATTATCCGACAACGGTAAAATCTCACCAACAGCCTTCAGTGTCGCTTCAAGATCTTTGACCCGCTCACGAACGACCATAAGGGTATAACTGGGCTGATTTTCCGCCAGCAAACGCCCTTTAGTGTCATAGATTAGCCCCCGAGTGGGTGGCAAAACCTGCAAGTGAATCCGGTTATCTTCCGACCGAGTAGCCAGCTCATGGTGATTCACCACCTGAAGATAAAACATGCGCACCAACAGTACACCCATCAGTAATAGCATGACCAGCACTGACAACCAGAGCCGAAAGTTGACTGTGCGCCGTTCTTTGTAATGATCCTTGAGCGTGTCTGACGCCATCTGTTTTAGTTAACTATTAGCGATGATAAGGATGGTTATTAAGGATGCTCCACGCTCTATACAACTGTTCTGCAATCAAAATTCGAACCATCGGGTGCGGCAGGGTGAGCGATGACAGCGACCAGCGCAAGTCGGCACGGGCAGACACTTCAGGCAACATCCCTTCAACCCCACCGACTAACAGGCTGACATTTTCGCCTAGATCATGCCAGCCACCCAACTGATCCGCTAACGTCTCCGAGGAGCAGCTTTTACCATTCACTTCCATGGCAATGACCTTGTCACGGGGGTCAATGGCAGACAGCATTTGTGCACCCTCATTTCGCTGCATACGGGCGATATCCGCTCCCCGAGTACGTTTACCTAATGAAATTTCGTGCAGTTCAAGAGAGAAGTTAGCTGGCAGACGACGAGCATACTCATTATAACCTTCAACCACCCAACTCGGCATCTTCTGACCGACAGCAATCAAACGAATACGCATCAGGAACTGACAAGCGCTTCAGACGCAGGTTCCCACAGACGCTCGATATCATAGAACTGACGGGTCGCCGGCAGCATAACATGGACAATCACATCACCGAGATCGACCAACACCCATTCGCCCTGCTCATCACCCTCCATGCCCAACGGCCGCACCCGATTCTTTTTGCATTCGTCAACCACATTATTAGCGATAGACTTCACGTGACGGCCAGAAGTGCCGGACACAATAATCATGGAATCCGTTACGCTGGTCATATCACGTACATCCATGACCTTGATATCATTGCCTTTCAGCGCTTCGATGGCTTTAACCACCAGCACTTTCAGTTGTTTAGCGTTCATGTAATCAATAAAACCCTCAATTGAAGAATGAAAAATAACCGAACGGTATCAGAGATACCTCAGCCATCCAACGCCGTATGGTCCGACGATTTCTGAATTAATTGACTGATTCGCAGTTATATACCGACTTACTGCCGTATATGACCATCACCCAGAACCACATACTTTTCTGAGGTCAGCCCTTCCAGACCTACCGGTCCACGGGCGTGAAGCTTGCCAGTGGATATACCAACCTCCGCTCCCAGACCATATTCAAACCCTTCGGCAAACCGAGTGGAGGCGTTGACCATCACAGAACTCGAATCCACCTCTCGCAGGAATTTTCGCGCCCGAGTGAAATTTTCCGTCACAATAGCATCGGTGTGGTGGGAACCATAATGGTTAATATGGGTAATTGCATCTTCCATACGATCCACCACTTTAATAGAAAGAACAGGCGCTAGATACTCGGTACTCCAATCCTCTTTGGTCGCATCAATCACGGAAGGAATGATGGAACGGGTACGAGAACATCCGCGTAACTCTACGCCTTTTTCCGCGTAGGCGTTCGCCAACACGGGCAAAACACCGCCAGAAATCTTCTTGTGTACCAGCAGCGTTTCCATGGCATTGCCGGTGCTATAACGATGTGTCTTCGCATTAATGGCAATACGCTCTGCCTTATCCGGATCAACGCAATCATCAATATAGACGTGGCATATGCCACCCAAATGTTTGATTACCTTCATCCGAGCCTCTCGACTAATGCGCTCGACCAACGCCTTACTGGCACGAGGAACGATCACATCGACATATTCCGGCATTGTGATCAACTCGTGAACGGCTTCATTCCCGACAATGTCAAGCATCTGCACCGCATTCAACGGTAAACCAACGGTTTTAAGTCCTTCCCAGACACACCGTGCCATAGACTGGCTGGAGTAAATCGTCTCACTACCACCACGAAGAATGGTCGCATTTCCGGACTTCAGACAAAGACTAATAGACTCAATGAGCACACTAGGACGAAACTCATAAATGATCCCGACAACACCAAGCGGCACCCGCATCTTACCCACTTGAATACCGCTAGGCACATAATGAAGATCAGAAATATTACCGACAGGATCAGATAAAGTCGCAACCTGTTTCAGGCCTTCAATCATGGTATCGATACGGGCTGGAGTCATTTCCAGACGATCCAACATCGCATCACTGAACCCGTTCTTACGACCATTATCCAGATCTTGCCGATTCGCAGCTTGGAGTTGCGGTCTGGAGGATTCCAGAATCGCAGCAATATTCAGCAACGCCGAATTTTTCAGGCAGGCATCGGCACTGGCAACAACAGTGGCTGCTATCCGAGCCTGCCGGCCTAGATGTTGCATATAGGCTTTCACATCTTCGGACAAGATACGCCTCCATCATTGCGGCATGAACGGTGAACGACATCATCAACTACACAATAACACCTCATATTAGCCGTTCAAATATGGAGCGATTATAACTTGTCCACCAGACAGCGCCATAACTGTATTGAGCGATTATCCCAATCATGCCGATACACTCTCCCCGACCTTCAGATAAAGCACGAAACACTCGACATTGCAGTAGCTCGAACCTACTCTTTCCGACTCAACACACTCGTACGTTCAATCAGAGAAGTAACTTAACCGTTCCCGACGATTCAGATGAGTTGAAGCCGTCGATAAATCACGGCTCAACTCAGCGACCGGCACGGTAAACCAAAAGGTCGTCCCCCCTTCTGGATTCCGGATAAAATTCAATACACCGCCATGAGTCTGAATAATACTGTAACAAATCGACAGACCGATACCCATACCATCATCCTTGGTGGTATAAAAAGGCGTGAACAGCTTTTCCTCTGCGTCATCTGCCAAACCATAGCCTCGATCAATCACCGAAACACGTACAAATTCACGATCCAGACGCTCGGTACGCACCCATAAACCCACATTTTTATCCGGCATATCCTGCATCGCCTCCATGCCATTTCTAATCAGGTTCAGCACTACCTGCTGAGTCTGTACAGTGTCAACCTTTATGGCAGGAAGATCCTCTGCAAGATCCAGATGGATCTCCATACAGTTATGCCGTGCATCCACTTCCGCCAATTTGACCACATCCTGCACCAGCCGACTGCAGTCTACCACTTGAAGACAGTGATCAGGTTTTTTAACAAAACTGCGAATACGTGCAATGATATCGCCGGCACGCCGAGCCTGAACGCCAATTTTATCCACCCCTTCACGTAACGATGCCTTATCGATGGGCTCACGCTGAACCAATCGGTGACAGACTTGAGCATAATTATAAATGGCTGTCAGTGGTTGATTCACCTCATGAGCAAAACCGGATGCCATCTCACCCATGCAGCTCAAGCGAGACATATGCATCAGCTTGTCTTTTTGCTCCTGCAGTTCATTCAGCGCACTCTGTAAGGCGTTCTGATGCCGTCTTTTTTCCGTCACATCCAGAAAAACAATCACGGCACCTTCAGATTCACCATCACACATGCACGGGGTGCAAGAGTAATCCACAGGGAAGCTGTTTCCATCCCGACGCCAAAACAGATCATCCTCAACGGTCTGAACCACATTCTCAGTCAGGGTCGTATAGAGTGCCGTCTGCTCCCAGGGACGAATGGTACCGTCAACACAACGCGGCATTAACAGCTTATGTGCATTAGCACCCGTCAATTCTGCCGGTTCCCAGCCCGTAATCCGACTAGCCGCTGGATTAGCAAAGGTAATTTTCCCTTGGCCGTTAATACCGAAAACCCCCTCGCCTATGGATTCAAGAATATGCTGATTCTCTGCTTCCAGCTGTCGGTTCCGTCGAGCCAGTGCCTGTTCCAGACGGTGAATTTTGAGATGTGTCTCTACCCGAGCGATGATGTCTTCCACTTGGAAAGGCTTGACAATGTAATCCACTGCGCCGATCTCCAGCCCCCGCACCTTGTCGCAAGTATCATTCAATGCTGAAAGAAAGATTACAATAATATCTGCCGTCGTCGGATCCTCTTTCAATTGCTTGCAGACATCATAGCCATCAATACCAGGCATCATGATATCCAGTAGCATCAATACCGGTCGCACTGTGTGGACAATATTCATGGCATTGTCGCCATTTTTGGCGATCAACAATTTGTAACCACGTCCACTCAGTGTTTGCAGCAAAATCTGAAGATTGCTAGAGTTGTCATCCACCAATAGAATCTTCTCTTCACCTTCATTCTTCGCTGTCTGTGGCACTAGCTGATTCATACTTTTTCTCTTACTGCTATCATGTTAATACTGCGTACCATACGCCGGTTCATCGTCAACGCCAATCTTCACGATCAGTATTCTCCTCTGATCCGTATCAAATCGTTAAGAAGGGGTTATCCAGTAAAATTCCAGCAAGATTCACCCATATAACGTGACTCAGAATAACGTAATTCAGACAAGCGACTGAATCAATAATACGCTGTTATCGCCCTATCATTGCCGTATCAACAACCGCTGCTACTTGCACCTGGATGGTCTAGCATACCGGTATCAATGAGTGAGTCGATTTTCAGGAAAAATACAGATGAAAGTTTTTATGATAGACGATAATGGTCAGATTGGTTATGAACTTCGCACACTCTTAAAAGAAGCTGGCATTCTCCACTACGCTCCACCCTGTGAACAGATAAAGCTGAACAATACACGACAAATTCATGATATTATCGCCGAATACCGCCCGACCATTGTTATCAATACGGCCGGTTACCGAAACGTCGCTCAAGCGGAGTCTGAACCGTCACGCTGTTTTTCCCTGAACCGTGATGCGCCTGCAGCCTTAGCCAAGGCCTGCAATCAGTATAAGACTGTTCTAATGCATATATCGTCCTGGCGAGTGTTCAATGGCACGAAGCAGGAAATCTATACCGTAAAGGATATTCCCAATCCTTCGAGCGTACTTGGCAATAGCTTCTGGCAAGGTGAACAGCAGATCAGGAAGCACTGTCCTCGTCATGTCATCCTTCGCCTCTCATGGGTCATCAGCTCCCATGGGCGCAATCGACTGACCGGAATACTCGACAGTCTCGCCAATAGCAAACCGATGAAAGCGTCCGCCAACAGCCGAGGACGACCAACCCCAGCGGATGATATCGCAAGAGTGATTCTAGCGGTCATGCGTCAAATTGATTGTAACGCCAACGTATGGGAAACCTATCATTACAACGCAACGGAAACCATTGATGAAGCCTCCTTCGCCGAGGTCATACTCGCAGAAGCCTCACAGTACCGAGATTTTCCACCCAATCCTTCAGAACTGTTTCCGGAACCATGCAACCCTGGCAAGACCGTCAACGCCTGCCTAGACGCAACTCATCTGCGTAATACCTTTGGGATACACGCCAAGCCATGGCGCAGCAGCGTGGCACGTCTGATTCGAAATATGTATCTGGATAACGAGAAATAAACAATATTTTGCGGAATTAAAGCACTGTGCAAGCAAGTAGTACCTGCACAGTATTGGGCAACCATTAGCTAATCAGAATCAGTAATGATAAGCAACCCCGACCATGTAAACCATCGGATCCACATCTACATCAACTTTATATTTTGTAGTACCCGCAGCATCTTTGAAGCTTGCTGTAGTCGCAATATCCATATACCAAGCTGCAGCATTCAGACTCCAAGTTTCATTGATACGATAATCAGCACCCACTTGAGCTGCCAGCCCCCA
>JAGLCE010000033.1 GCA_023146365.1 Endozoicomonadaceae bacterium | reverse complement strand
GTTTGTTTTGGTACTCGCTGTCGGCAAAGCTGAGCTGGTGTTCCATGGTTCGTCCCATCAAAGAGCAATGACGGGGATTATCTCATAACAGAGAATTAATCGCATGTTCCTTAGTTGTTGGCGAGTCAGAAAAATAATTATGAACTTTTTAATTGATAAATGCTCCAAACCAGATGTGGTATTAATTATTCAGAGTCATATTGTTAAAGGATAGTTTATATTATGAATGGATATTTTTTTGAACAAGCTGTTTCCCTTGGTGATCTTGATGCCGTAGAAGATCTGCTGAGTCTAGAAGACGCTGACTCTAATTACCGTAACGATATGGATGACAGTCTATTGGAGCTTGCAGTGATCGGTAGGCGTAGTGAAATCGTCGATATTTTGCTCGCCCATGACGCCGACCCAAACCCCAATAGTCGCGAGATACAAGGTAATGATGACGAGCTGCTCAAGCCTAACCCTCTGACCGTAGCCGTCAAGAATAAGGATGATGATATTTGCGAGCTTTTGCTGAAGAAAGGGGCTAATGTCAATGATTATTCTGGGAATTCTGAAATAACAGCATTATATGAAGTCTGCGCTAATAATAAGTATCGCCGTAACATTAATAAAATATTGAACAGTAGTGACGCTAATGTCAATGCATGCATGACTGATTCTGCTTGCCTCACACCATTGCACTTTGCTGCTGTTGCTAACAACTCTGATATGGTAAAAATTCTGCTGAAGCATGGAGCCAACCAGAATATGAAAACGTTTAAAAACCAACAAACCGCCTTAGAGTTGGCTATTTTTTCTGGATCTTTGAACGTATATGACGATTTGTTACCTATAACTTCTGTGGTCAATTTGGACGATATTTTCATGTATTTTCATGAGAGAAAAGATGTAAATCAAGTGTCTCAATTGCTGAAATCTAGTCTTGATCCTTATGATCATTTCGATCAGGGTGATTTTACTTTATCGCATAATGAATCTGATTTTAATCATAATAAAGTCACCAATGCCTTGATAAAATTTCGTGCTCATGTTAATACTGTTTTTGCCACATCTGAATTAACACCGTTGCACTATGCATCATCCCGTGGTTTCCCTAAAGTGATCAAAACCATGATAAAAGTTGGTAATGCTAATGTTAATATTTGTGACAAATGTGGATTTACACCGTTGTTCTATGCAAGTCACTATGCCCGAATTGATGCGATTAACATCCTGCTAACATCTGGCGCTAGAGTCAATGATTTGGATAAACATTACGTAACACCGTTGTACTATGCATGTCGCAATGGCCATGTTGAGATTGTCAAAATCCTTATGAAATTTGGTGCTCATGTTAATAATAATTCTCCCAAGGAAAAGTCAACACCGTTGCACTATGCATGTCAAAGTGGTCGCATTAATGTGGTAAAAACCCTGCTAGAACATAAATCTATTATTAAGTCTCCTACTAATAATCGTGGAGAAACACCGTTGCACATTGCATGTTTATTTGGCTACACTAATATGATAAAAATCCTGATAGAACATGGTTCTGCTACCAACACCTTGAATAACCTTAGAAAAACACCGTTGCATATTGCATGTTGCAATGGTGACGCTAATGTGGTCAAAACCCTACTAAATCATGGTGCTCTTGTTAATAATGTCGACAAAGATGGGCACATGCCGTTGCACGATGCATGCTCCTATGGCTGCAGTGATGTTATAAAAATCTTATTGCTTAATGGAGCTGACCTAACATTCAATAACTTTCTTCCTAAACTCATAGCCAATCAGTATATAAAAAGAGAAATAAAAGTACTCATCCAGGAGTTCGCCTCTTTGCGTACCAATATAACACCGTTGAATGTTCTAGTTAAAAATGAAATTCGCAATCGAATAATCGAACACTCGCAAGGGGTATATTTTAGGGAAAAGATCAATCAGTTACCACTGCCAACACCTATAAAGATAGACATCTTGACACTGTTCGATACGTAAAAATCTGGCGGATCATTCTGAAGGGATTTTAAACACTATTTGGGAAGATTCTGTGAAAAGTGCTTTTTATTATTGTCCTTAAAAAACGTGTTTTTAATGTTTTAGTCGTCTTGGTTATCGTTATAGTGAGGCTCTTTCAAGTAAAGCCAGATATCAATAGAAGTAACCCTCTACCAACAGTCAACTGACATGTTTCTCGTGCTTCTCTCTTATGCTTAATTCGATTGGGTAAGCGTTTATCATGACGCGGATTTCAGTCGCCAGTGCGACACCGCTTAATATTTCAAAGCGCTTATGCAATTAACGATTTTTATAAAAAAATTAATACGAATCAGATAGATATCAACGTCGAAATCATCGTTTATCTCCTTACGCCGTGTCTAAAACGTGTGGTTGTCGGCGGGCAAAAAAAGACAATGAACTTTTTCATTAACCAATACTCCAATGAAGTAAGTCGCTGAGCACTGAATACGTGATTTTTAATGTATAAAAAATGACTGATACTAGTATGCTGTAAGGACTACTGTAGCACGATAAATTATCATTTAAAAATTCAACCAAGAGTTGCATTTCTGTATCACAAATTTGACATTTACAGGCCTTTAATAACATGGTTTACAAACATGTCAATCATCCAGGAAGTCACGGATTCAGAAAGTGTATTTTGTTATTATTTTATTTAAATAGGATTTGTATTATGTATGAAAATTTTTTAGAAAAAGCTGTTCTTCTTGGTGATTTTGATGCCGTCGAGCATCTACTGAGCCTAGAAGGGATTGATCCCAATTACCATTCCAGTTTTCATTGTAGCTTGCAACTTACTGTAGGCGTAGTGAAATCGTCGATATCTTGCTAACTCACGGCGCTAACCCAAACCCATACCAAAAGATTAATACCAATGATCATCGCGAGACGCAGGGTAATGGTTGCGAGTTGCTCAACTATCACCCACTAATAATAGCCGTCAATAACATGGATTATGAAATTTGCGAGCTCTTGATAAATAAAGGGGCTGATGTCAATGCTGTTTCTGTAGATGTCAACGATACTACGCTTACTACGTTACATGTAATCTGTGCTAATAATAATGAGAATAATGATATCCTTAATAAGCTATTGGAATGTGGCGCTGATGTCAATGCACGTACTTCTGATTCTGTTAGCTTAACAGCATTGCACTGTGCTGCTGTTGTTAACAACTCTGATATGGCCAAAATTCTGCTGCAGTATGGAGCCAATCCGAATATGAAAACATTTGTTAATTCCTCAGACGAAGACGAACAAAAAACAGCCTTAGAGTTGGCGTTTTGTGCTTCATCTGTTGATCTATATGACATTTTGTTACCTATAACTGATAGGGTTCATTTGAATAAACTAATGGTACAACTTGTCTGTAATAACAATGCAAAGGGGGTAGAAAAACTGCTGGAGTTTGGTCTTGGGCCTGATGATGATTCTTACAGTTCGGATAATATCAATTTACTGCACATGGCATCTAATACTGGTTCTAATGATGTCGTCGATACCCTGATAAAATTTAATGCTAACGTTAATATTCATTCTGTTTTCCAAGAGGGAGTCACACCGTTGCACCGTGCGTGTTTCATGGGTCATCTTGATGTGGTCAAAACCCTGATAGAAGCTGGTCATGCTACGGTTGATGTTTTTGACGACAATGGAGTCTCACCGTTGCACGGTGCATGTTTCAAAGGCTACATTGATATTGTCAATACCCTGATAGTATCTAATGCTAGTGTTAATATTACCTCTCCCATAATACGCAATAAGGGCTTGACACCGTTGCACTTTGCATGTTCAGAAGGTCACTTCGAGGTGGTCAAAACCCTACTAGAACATGGTTCTTCTCCTAATATTCCTACGAACAAAACTAAAGAAACACCAGTGTACCCTGCATGTGTGAAGGGCTACAGTGAGATTGTAAAAATCTTAGTACACCATGGAGCTGACATGACACTCAAGAACACTCTTGGATTAACAGCCGTTCAGTGTTCAAAAGATAAAAAAGTAAAAGTAAAAATAGAAGCGATCATTCAGGATTTCCTCTCTTCGAAAACTAATCAAAAACCGCGGGAAATACCCGATCAAGTTGACATTCGAAATCGAATAGCCGAACATCCGAAAGAAGCGGTAGGTCTTGAGGAAAAGGCAAATCAGCAGCCACCACTGGCTGCACCTTCAAAGTCGTGTATCTTTAAACCGTTCGATACATAGCAGTCTGGAGATCGTCTTTATATAACGATATTGACAACACACTTAATACACCGCACTAGATACATCAAAACGGTTAAGTCGGCGTTCGTTTGTTGACCACACATAAACGCGCTTATTGATAACAGTCATTTATAGGTGACCTTAGACGTATGATAGTCGACCTTTAGCAGAGTTGAGGTAGTAATGAGCAAGGTCGACGGTCGTAAAATATCCCATGAAGTTCGCGAACGCATTCGGTTTGAAGCCATTAATGTGTGGCTTTCAGGCTTGAGCGCCCCCGCCGTTGCCGTGAAATATCAAACACTAATATAATGAAGTCGCACTCACAATCCCATTAGAAACGATCCAACAGCCAATACAAATCCATCAAACACTGGGAAAAAACGCAATAGCACTAAGGGATCCTTGCAGTGTGATACCTGCTCCAAGATCTTCACTCATTGCAGTTACCTCAAACTACACTTGCTAATCCACACTGGAGAGAAACCCTACAAGTGCAATATCTGCACCAAGAGATTCACACAGAAAGGCAGCCTAACACGACACATGATAAGTCACACTCTCATTGGAAACGATCCAACAGCCAATACAGATCCATCAAACAGCACCACAAGTAATCCTAAAGTACCTTGCGGCCGCCAGCTTAATAGCTGCACCAGTAAAAATCAGCCTTAAACGTCATCTCAAGCCCGTCCACGCTAGGGGCTGTTGACGTTTGTCTGCAAATCCGCAGTATTGTGGTTCCCATATCTGCGCGACTACGAATTTGCAATGCCTTGCTTTATGCTCGCTGATGAGTACTGGCCGAAGCTGTCGACTATTTTCAGCCAGATCAAGATATACAATAAGCTCAATCTACGTCTTGTCGTTGAGGGAATGCTTTATCGTATCCATGTTGAATGTCCGTGGCGGGATCTTCCGGCTGAATTTGGCGAATGGAACTCAATATTCTAGCGAACAAGGGTACACCCAATAAGCCGCTATTAGAGCCGTAACTTTTTTCTCGTCGGCATCATAGCGGTCGGCACCTGCTCCTTTTGCCCAGCAAGGCCGCGCATCATTTTCGCCATGCCGCCCCCTTTGCCGCTCATTTTCTTCATCATCTTGCTCATCTGTTTTTGCTGTTTAAGAAGACGGTTGATATCCTGAATCAGAGTACCAGAGCCGGAGGCAATCCGTTTTTTACGGGAGCCATTGATGATATTCGGATGACGGCGTTCCTGTGGTGTCATGGAATTGATAATGGCTTCCATCTGATAAAACGCCTTGTCCCCACCGTTGGGCTGCTGTGCCATACCACCACCCATGCCTGGCATTTTGTCCATCACACCAGCAACGCCACCCATGCTTTTCATCTGCTTCAGCTGATCAAGGAAATCTTCCAGATCAAAGCCCTTTCCCTTCTTGATCTTGGCAAGCAACCGATCAGCTTTTTTCTTGTCGAGCTTCTGCTCTGCCTCTTCGATCAAGGAGAGCATGTCACCCATGCCGAGGATACGGGAAGCGATACGATCCGGATGAAACGCCTCCAGAGCGTCGGTTTTCTCACCCATACCCATAAACTTGATCGGCTTACCGGTGATATGACGTACAGACAACGCCGCACCACCGCGAGCATCACCATCAGCCTTAGCCAAGATCACACCGGTCAACGACAGCTCATCATTGAATACCTTGGCCGCATTCACGGCATCCTGACCCGTCATGGCATCAACCACGAACAGCGTCTCAATCGGATTAATCGCCTGGCTCAACGCCCTGATCTCCTCCATCATCTCATCATCAATGTGGAGACGACCGGCGGTATCAATGATCAGTACATCTTTCTGGCGTAGACGGGCCTCGTCGATGGCAGCATTCGCAATATCCATCGGTTTTTGCTCGCTGGAAGAGGGGAAGAAATCAATACCCACTTCACCTGCCAGAGTTTCCAGCTGTTTGATGGCGGCTGGACGATAAACGTCGACACTGACAACCATCACCGACTTCTTATTACGCTCTTTTAACCACTTACCCAGCTTGGCCACCGAGGTCGTTTTACCCGCCCCCTGCAAACCCGCCATCAGGATCACCGCC
The DNA here is from genome assembly GCA_023146365.1 of Endozoicomonadaceae bacterium. Taxonomy (GTDB): domain Bacteria; phylum Pseudomonadota; class Gammaproteobacteria; order Pseudomonadales; family Endozoicomonadaceae; genus Kistimonas. The sequence goes on along the minus strand of JAGLCE010000033.1, from coordinate 37,531 downwards.
GGCGGCTGACAGGCAAGGTTCAACTCATCATTAGATACACCCATCACCTCGATCAGCTCAGCATGGACGATCTTAACGAACATCTGCCCTGGGTTCAGGCTCTGGCTCACCTCCTGACCGACAGCACGCTCCCGTATCCGGTTGACAAAATCTTTGACCACCGACAACGCAACATCTGCCTCCAGCAACGCCTTACGCACTTCACGCAGGGTATCTTTGATATTGTCTTCGGTCAGTTTGGCTTTGTCTGTCACATTACGCAGCGTTTGCGACAAACGATCAGAAAGGTTTTCAAACATCCAGCGATCCTTGGTTTTCACATACCGTAATCGGTTATTTCACCGATTATAATGCAACAATGCAGTCAGCATCACTACCCATAAACCCTGTTTTTCCCTTATCCCATCAAATAAACGTGAATAACAGTGACATCGACACCAGCGACTCGCACGTCTATGGACTACGTTACACGTATCTCAGGATACGATTTTACCGAGCAACGCATTGTTCGAACAACAACAAGGTAGTCCCCTGCCTGAATTTAACCACTACAAACTACCCGTTTTTTACATCTCAAAAAGTTTCATATCTATCTAAACCCAGACAGTGTTGCACTGATGACCGAAATCCGCGACATGCATCCATCGTTGATTTCCACATACGGACACATGAGTCTTCACCCCGTCCCCCATTTTATGCGAAACTCTGTGAGCCAAGACAGGTTTATGAAAACAATGAACATCGCTATATTCAGCATACTGGCCATCGCTTTCTATTTCAGTGGAACCCTCTGCCAATGGGAGCGCCTTCGAGGCCGTAATATACAAAGAGTTCTGATCCAGGCAGTGGTGTTTGCCGGCGCACTGGCTCAGACTCTAAGTATCTACCTAATCACTCATACCCAAAAGAATGGGATAACCCTGAACTTTTTCACCGTGGGCTCACTGAGTAGCTGGATGGTAATACTGATCATTTTGGTCAGCAGCCTGCGAAAACCGGTAGACAATCTACTGATCGCCCTGCTACCTATGACTATTGCCTCAGTCGCCTGCTCTTTCCTGCTAACAGGGCCGGAGGATTTCATTCCATCAACTAGTCTGGGCATTATTTTTCACATTATTATTTCCATACTCTCTTACAGCACCCTAACGGTCGCCGCCGTCCAGGCGGTGCTACTGGCGTGGCAGGAGCGCCGACTCAAGCACCACCATCCGAGCAGTATTATCAAAGCCTTTCCTCCGATGCAGACCATGGAAAAGCTGCTGTTTGAATTTCTCTGGGCCGGCCTGATCCTGTTAACTTTGTCACTTGGCACGGGCTTTATGTATCTCAACGATATGTTCGCTCAGCATGTTGCCCACAAGACGGTACTGTCTGTGACTGCTTGGTGTCTATTCAGTATTCTGCTGGCAGGCCGACATATTATGGGCTGGCGCGGACAAACCGCCATACGCTGGACATTGGCCGGCTTTGCTTGTCTGATGCTGGCCTATTTCGGCAGTAAACTCATTCTAGATATGATTATCAATCGTAGCTAAAATCACAAATACTGAGATAAAATCAACTAGGAAAGTTATGACACAGACCGCTAGTCATAATGAGCCACGGCAACGTGCCTCCACTCACCTCTTTCCGTTTCACCTGTCACATGACACTGAAACATTTCTTCCAGCGCCGACAGAGGCATAATATCCATTGAACGAAGCACCGCTAAGCCTCTTGCTCGGAACGCTTGTTGTACTTCTCCTGCTTTCTGCTTTTTTCTCCGCCTCTGAAACAGGGATGATGACGCTGAATCGCTACCGGTTGCGCCATAAAGCCAGAAGCGGTCACCGTGGCGCCCAGCGAACCTGCGAACTACTCCAACGGGTCGACTGTCTGATCAGCACTATCCTGATTGGCAACAACTTTGTGAACATTCTTGCATCCGCCATTGCTACGATTGTCGCCGTCAGAATATGGGGAGATGCTGGTATTGCCATTGCCACCATTAGCCTGACCCTGATCATACTAATATTTGGAGAAGTCACTCCGAAAACCCTAGCAGCCCTGCATCCGGAAAAAGTGGCTTTCCCAGCCTCGCTGATTCTCAAACCCATACTGAAGCTGCTCTATCCACTGGTATGGATTATTAACGGCATCTCAAACATTCTGCTCCGCTGCATGAGTGTCGATCCTTCCAAAGGCGGGACAGATCAGCTGAACAAAGAAGAGCTTCGCACCGTTGTACATGAAGCTGGCGGCCTGATTTCCAGCACGAGCAAAAGCATGCTACTGGGCATACTCGACCTAGAAAAAGTCAGCGTCGATGACATCATGATCCCTCGTAATGACATTGTGGGCATTAATATCGAGGATGATATCGAAGAGATTATGGAACAGCTACGCACAGCGCAACACACCCGACTTCCTATATTCAAAGATGATATTAACCATATCATTGGCATGCTGCATATGCGGGCAGTGGCCCGTCTAATCAGCCTGAACGACATCAACCACGCCGCCCTGCTGCACGAAATTCACGACACCTACTTTGTTCCGGAAGGTACACCACTCCATACACAGCTGTTTAACTTTCAACAAGCCAAACTCCGGACAGCCATCGTTGTCGATGAATACGGAGATGTAATGGGACTAGTGACACTGGAAGATATACTGGAAGAGATTGTCGGTGAATTTACCACGAATGTTGCCAACGACAATCATAGCATCACTCCTCAGCCCGACGGCTCCTTTATTATTGATGGCACTACGACCATTCGAGACATCAACAAAGCACTCGAATGGCATCTACCATTGAACGGCCCGAAAACCCTCAACGGTCTGGTCACCGAGCATCTGGAAGAGATACCCGATACATCGGTATGCATTACCATATCCGATCAATATCGCATGGAAATTCTTCAAATTCGAGGGAATCGAGTACGCTCGGTACAGGTCTATCCGCCCACAGGCTCACGTTAAACCCCATCACATCTCAACAGGCCCGTATTATGGAGGTAGCGAGGCGAGCCTGCCACTCTCCCTCACGAGTAAACTTAAGAGAGCCACTAAAAACGACCATCGGCACGCATGGTCAACAAGATTCAGCATCGCAACCTTCAACCACTGAATCATAACCAGTGCGACCATCTATGCCATCTGAGTTTTTGTAAGCACCACTTAGCTGAGAATTAGCTGAGAATAGAGATTTTCTCAACTGAAACCTATCAGACAACTCTATCCAAAAAGTGGTTAATCACTGGGTTGGCATATAATCTCAGAAACCACTCTTTACTATCAGGCTGGCACGCATTCATGCGACTTTTAAAGCGTCGCCACTTCTCCGTTAGATCCGTTTCAGAAAACAAACTCTCCCAATCTGGAATCCTCTGCATTTCCTGCTGATCACAGAGCAAATCATAAGCGATATAATTAGATGAATGCAGGTGGAAAATGGCATGTATCTGACGATCCACTTCTTGCGCAACGTCAGCAGCTGACTCAAACGTCGACCCCAATACATCGCCGAAAGAGACACACACTCGCCCTTTCCAACCATTAATACCCATGCCGATACTCTTCACATCTTCATCGTCGGCTTTATCATAACTCCCTTGCTGCGACCGAATATGCAACTCATTCGCTTTCTGCAGGTCACAGGCATCATACTCATAAGAGACAGCCACAGGAACAATCCGCAACTGAGCTATGACCTCACCAAGACTGCGCCCTTTCCCCTTCTGACTCATGTTCAACATTTTGATAATAGCGCTATCGGTTCGGTCATTGCCATCCTTCGCACGCCCCTCTCGATGCGCCATCCAGACCGAGTGGCCGCTGTCAATCGAGTGATTAATAAAAGTAGATAAGGTCTGATAAGCGGCTAGTTTTTCTCGCCGAGAACTCAGTGAGCGCTTAACGATAAAACTCTTGTTCAAGCGCATCAAATCACTGACGTATGACCGTCCCAGCAAGTTATCGCCAATTGCCACACGCATGGTGTCCATGCCCTGATTGTACAATCCATAGTTCACGAACGCAGAGTCCATGACAATGTCCCGATGGTTGCTGAGAAACAGATACGATTGATCAGGCTCCAGATTATCTAGGCCAATCCAAACAACATCACTCGTTGTTTTTTTAACGACGCGATCAATATACGATGCGACAATATCCTGCAATCCAGCAACATCATTGACACCCGACAACTTGCGCTGTAACAGAAAGCGAGTTAACGGACGTAATAAACCGCCAAACAACGTGAATGCCAGCGATGGATAGCTGAAGCGAGTCAGTGCAAAAAGCAGCTGTTCATCCTGCAACAAGCGATCCAGTATCGGACGAACCTCTTGATCACTGTAAGGACGAATATCGTCAAATTGCTCCATTAATACACTATCACTCGGCATTTACCATTGGAAAGCCCCCAGTATAAACCATATAGCTCAACGATTTCTGTATCTGCTGGTTTCATTTTTTAAAAGAGGTCAATCTCTGCGTGGCAAGGAGGTGCAGGAAGCCGGTCCTGTCAGGTAAATCATCATGTCCTTCCAGCCACTTACGAAAACAGTTGACAAACTCGAGTAAATATAGCATTTACTTGAAAAATGCGTACAATCTGGAAAGTTTAACGTCAAAACTGCGAGGCAATCATGCAGATCAAATATAGAGTGCTTTCAATAGCATTATTGACAGCAATCAGCGTCGCCGCACCCGCGGAAGAGACAATGCATCTCACGCCGCCCATGATAAGCCAGAAGTATGATGTGCTCACACATGGCAATCAAAAACAAATACAGCAAATCATTCAAGAGTTAAGCAAGGCTGCAGAGAAGCACTCCTCTGAAGCCCAGCGCATGCTTGGAGAAATCTATAGTAAGGGTCGAGGGGTTGAGAAAGACATGACTCGTGCCTTCAAATATTACGCCGAAGCCGCCCGTCAATTTGACTCAGTTGCTCAATACGAATTGGCCAAAGCCTATTTCAAGGGTAGTGGTACCGACCCCAACATGATCTCTGCCTATATTTGGGCCTCTCTGAGCCAACTGAAAGAGTCCTCAATCAAGGAACAGACCGCTCAACTACAGAAAGATATCAGCAAACTACTGACATCAGAGCAGATAGAGAAGGCACAAATATTGTCTACCCAGTTACAACAGATTTATCTGAAAAACTAATCACATCGCCGATACCGATGGCGCCCGACAACGAGTCAACGATTGGCACTGTTCCATCGATTATTGACGATTCTACTCAGGATGAATACGACAGTGTGTGGACGTTATACACTGCTAAGAGAGCAGGTCGATTGTCACCCGTTTGCGCTTGACCTACAGTTTCGCCAATTTCCACTTTACAACATCGTACCTCGCGACCAAGTAACGATCATTCGCCAACAAGAGGTGCGGGAATGTACAACCGCTAGCTGGGGACTAGCACCTAGCTGGCTGAAAGATCTGTCACGAGCCCAGATCAATGCTCGCGCCGAGACGCTTGCCGAAAAACCCATGTTCCGCAGCGCCTTTCAGCAACGTCGCTGCCTGATACCTGCTGACGGTTATTATGAATGGCAGTCGCTGTCAGAGCGAAAGCAACCATGGTATATCCGCGCTCAGGACAGATCTCTTCTGGCATTTGCGGGTATCTGGGAACGCTACCATGCGTCAAAGGATGTCTTTTACGACTCCTGCGCCATCATCACCACTGTAGCCAACAAAGTGACGGGCGAGATTCACGACCGTATGCCAGTCATCATGAATCCTGATAATTACAATACTTGGCTGACCAGTGACATCGACAAGGCTGATTGTCTGGCACTACTGAAACCCTGTGATGATGAGCTACTAAAAATGTGGCCAGTCTCTACTTATGTCAACAATCCTCTGCATAAGGGATCTCAATGTATCGAAGGCATTCTTGGATAGCGTTTACCTTGGCACACCATCAAAGAGAGATTGAGCGATATAACTCACCGACCAACTGCTCAGCCCTTGGATCAACCAACACGTAAGGCCCCATACTGTTAGTTACGAACGCAAATCCGATCTGCCGCTTCGGATCAGCAAACGTCAACGACCCACCAGCTCCAGCATGTCCAAAAGTATGACGTGATGATCCAAAACCTGCCAGATGATGACCCGGCTGTCCCAGCATAAACCCCAAACCAAATCGGGTACTGCACTTGAGCACTGCATCAGGACCACACACCTGCTCCTGTGTCGCCTCCTGCAATAATGAGGCGTCCAGCAACTGACCACCTCCTACAGACAGAATGCCATACACCTTTGCCAAAGCACTCGCTGTTCCATGGCCGTTAACCGAGGGTAATTCCATCCTGCGCCATTCCGATCGATTGGTACTGCTCTGGAGAGTCACAGGATTACTGAAGGCTCGTGCGGTCACACCCATGGGATTATCGGTCATCTCCTCATACAGTCGCTGTGCCGCTCGGTCTCCTCGTACTGGCCCGCCCTTGGTCATACGTGCTATCAGGCCATGATCTTCATCAGGAATGCCAAAATAGAATGATGCGTCCAGTGGCCCCATGATCTCACGCTGCAACCAAGCGCCCATCGTCATCCCCGTCACTCGGCGAAACAGTTCACCCAGCAGCCAACCAAAGGTAATCGGCGCATAACCGTGACAAGATCCAGGCTGCCACCAAGAGGACTCCTGTTCGATATGATTAACCATTGCCGTCCAGTCAAACAGATCGTCATCGGGAATGGTCGGGTGAAACGCTGAAAGGCCTGACCTATGCGTCAGAATATGACGTAACGTAATGTTTTCCTTGCCATTCTGTCCAAACTCTGGCCAGTATTCGACGACCGATGCATCCAGTGACAAACGGCCATCCTGCACCAGTCTCAGCATACACAAAGTAGCTATGCCCTTGCTACAGGAGAACACATTGACCAAGGTATCATGATGCCAAGGTTCAGTGCGCTCCTTGTCCATAAAACCACCCCAGAGATCAAGCACCGACTCGCCAGCAATAGTCACTGCCAGCGCAGCCCCCAGTTCGTTACCCTCAGTAAATAGACGTCCAAAAGCTTCGCGAACTGGCTCAAACTTCAGCTCATGATATCCCTGAATGCCATCATCAGCCGCTGTCATGCAATCTCTCTTCTATAAGCTGGCATGGAGTTCAATAGCGTCTGTCCATACCGACGGGTTACCAGTCGCCGATCCATCACTGTAATACGTCCTGTGTCATTTTCACAACGCAATAACCGACCACTGGCCTGAACCAAGCGAATCGCCGCATCTGGTACGGTAATCTCCATAAACGGATTGCCCCCACGGGATTCCACCCACTCTGACAGTGCCGCTCCCACTGGATCATCCGGAACAGAAAAAGGAATCTTGGCAATGATTACATGCTCACAATAGACACCGGGTAAATCGATTCCTTCAGCCAAGCTCGCCAGACCAAAAATAACGCTGCAACCACCCTCATCAATGGTTTTCTTGTGCAGTCGGATCAGCTCCTGCTTGGTATAATCATCCTGCAGCATGACCCGATCACGCCATTCATCGATCAAGCCACAATGGACGTCGTGCATCTGACGACGGGAAGAAAACAATACCAACGCACCCTTAACCTTCCCAATCAACGCAGGCAACTGTTCAATAATCTCTTCAGTATGCTTCTTGGCATCGCTTGGATCAGCGAGTAACCTAGGCACCGAAAGCACGGCAGCATCACCATGACTGAACGGACTGGGCACTTTCTGACAGTTAGCATCTTCAGGCAATCCTGCTCGCATTCGATAACGATCAAACTCACCCAGCGCCGTTAACGTTGCGGATGTCACCACTACGCCATAAGCCGTATTCCAGAGATGTTGCTTTAACAACTTGCCCGCTAGAATCAAGCTGCTAGACACCACTAACTCCTGGTTACCCCGGTACTCCGTCCAGCGTAGCCAGCGCGTCAGCGGCGGTTCACCTTCGGGATCAACAATACTCCAGAACTCCCAGAGCGAAAGCGTGTTCTGCAATCGCGACAGCATCATACCGACGACCGGAAACATCTGTTCAGCATGCTGTCGATCAACCCCTGCCACTTCATCATTCATGGCGGATTTGAGTTCAGTCACAATGCGGTCTGCCAGATCAACCGACGCATTGAAACCGACCTTTAAACGACCTGCCAACTCCCGCAGCGCTTCTGGGATCACACCACGCGGAAACCGGTATAGCAGGACTCTACCAAACTCCGTCTCTTCTTCCAGACGAAACTCTGCCGCCGACATCAGGGCTTCCCGCATCAACGTTTGATCGCTTATAAGCTCCTTGTACTTGCCTGACAAACGCTCAAACCAACCGCCGATATTGTCCGGAAACGAATGCTGCTCCACCATTTTTTTTAGCTGCCGAGTGGAGTGCTCCAGCCAGAGACCCATATCAGCCAGACGGGTTTCACAGGCAAAATGACCTATCGCTTTATCAGGCAAGTGATGGCCTTCATCGAAGATATAAATGCAATCTTTCGGCGGCGGCAGAACCGCACCCCCGCCCAGCATCAGATCTGACAGCACCAAGTCGTGATTAGCCACTATCACATCCACGTTGTCCAGCGTACCCCGTGCCTGATAAAAAGAGCAGTTCGAAAAGTGTGGACAACGGCGGCCACTGCACTGGGCATGCGTCACAGTCAGCTGTTGCCATTGCTCATCATCCACAGCTACGGGCCAGCTGTCTCGATCACCACTCCAGCGACTTGAAGCTATGTCCCCGAGCATCTCTTCGTAAAGTTTTTGGGCATCTTTATCCAGATCAATAGCAAAGTCCCCGTCATGGAACAGTGCCATGGTAGCAGATGCTGACTGGGTGGATTGCAACAGGAAATTCAACTTTTGCAGACACAGATAACGACGTCGCCCCTTGGCCAAGCCAATGGAAAAATTCAGTCCACTATGTTGACTGATCTCCGGCAGATCCTTGTTGATAATCTGTTCCTGCAAGGCCACCGTGGCAGTGGCAATGACCAGTGTTTTATCCATCGCCTTGGCAACGGGAATGGATGCCAGACAATAACCCACCGTTTTACCGGTGCCAGTGCCAGCCTCAATCACGCAGACCGCAGGGTCTGAGGTGCGCTTACCACTGTCATCCTGCTCGATCGACCCCAAGGTGTTGGCGATCTCGGCAATCATCAGTCTCTGACCCAGTCGGGCGTTCAACTGCTTACCCTTCAAAAAGGCTGAGTAGGCTGTTTGAATAGTCGTTTTTATCTCGCTATTGAGCATAAGCGCCTATCAGTGCTCCTGCACGGGTTGCTGACGCAACATCAGTATCGCCATATAGAAAAAAACCGAGGGTCAGTAGCGGCAGGCAATTTACCGAAAAATGATCGTTCATGGTAAGAATGCACACCCGCCACATCACCACCTCAACCGTATATATCAACAAGATCACACCACCAATAATAAGGAAAATACTATCGATAGAAGCCGAAAACGGTATCAATAAACTCAAACACCCAGCCAAAAACCGAGTGTTACCTGTTGAGCAAGCATTGCCATCATGAATGACCTGCAAGTATTGCCTTCATAAATTGATCGGTAGGAATCAGGAAAAACAGAGATGCAGTGTATCGCAATTCACGCTAAAAGACCGTATCTAAACATCAGTCAAACAAAACCTCAGCATAAATCAGAAAAACCGATCATATTTGTAATATGAGACCTCAGCATAACCAGCGACTTTGGCTGAGCTCATTAAACTTTCCTCATTTTGTCACCCATTACGAAACTCACTGGAGCATTTAACGCCAAATAATCGGTTTTATACCTGTCTCTAGTGCTTTGCACCGGTTTTCGACGCACATTCAGGTCTGAGACCCTGAGACTGTCAGCAAGGCAGAGTCTACTTAACAGCCTTTTATGGTGAGGTTATGACTCGTCGGTCAAAAACCTCATCATCCAGCAAGCAACTCGCTCGGAATCGATGGGCGCATGCAGTGATATCAACGCTTCGCGAACACGACTGGGCTCTATCTGAAAATTATTGCTGTCAAACAGCGATCGGACAAAATCCAAACTTAACTCAGGATGCCCCTGGATACTCAAGAAGCAATCGTCATACTGCAGCATGTAGTAGGGGCAAAATGCATTTCCGGCCAGTACCTCGACATTTTTTGGCAGATCTATGATCTGATCTTGATGAAAACTGACAATATCAAACGTATCACAGTAGGGTTTCATCCAGGGTTTACGCAATGCGATCTGATTAAATGAAACCCCCACTCCCCAGCTCCGGCTTGATTGTACCACCCTCCCGCCCATCGCCTGCGCCATGATTTGGTGCCCGAAGCAGATCCCAATGGTCTTCTTTTGTGCGGCATACAGCGCTCGAATAAAACTCTCCAGCTGCATGATCCAGTCTATCGGGTCGTAAGCGCCATACTTGCTGCCAGTGATCAGCCAAGCGTCGCAGACATCCGGACTTTCCGGAAACTGACCATGTAAGCAGGTATAAATTTCATATTCCAACGCCCCAGCACTGGAAAAAAGCGTTTTAAACATTGAAGGATAAGGGCCATACTCTTCTATCAGTTTCGAGGTAAAGTTGCCACATTGTAAAATCCCAAGATTCATAGACTTCCCTCCAATGATTCAGTGAAAAACGTCTCCTCGCAGGAATGCTGCCCTGTTTATTGGTTGGTTTAATCACAAACGCTCACAAGCCCTGTCATCAACTATTTTATCGCTTTAAACATGCATATCATTATATTTTTGTATAAATAATTGGACTCTACATCAATTTATTTTGATATAGAGTCACCTCATTGTTAAGCTTCGTCCTATGATTGCGACAGTAACGCCAATATCTTTGGGAACCACGAGAACACAATATTTTCAAACACTGACCACCCTTAACAAGGCCATCGGTGATTCGTTACGTCTTGAAATTCTACGTTTACTGCGCACGGAATCCATGTGGGTACTGGAACTCACAGCAGACTACTATCGACGGTCTGATTGCCAACATGATGCTCCACCACACTCCAGCACCCAACATAATATTTCAGCATCCCGCCACACTTCTGAAGCCTGGTGGAAACCTAATCATCAGCGAGATCAGTGTTCATGATCAGCACAGGATTCGCGAATCTTGTGGCGATATATGGTTAGGATTTCATGAAGAGCTGACGAGGTGGGCGCAGAAGGCTGGGTTCACCGTCGGCGAATCGCAACATTTGGAGCTGCGTAATGGCTTCCAGATACAGGGGCGCAGCTTACGATGCCCCTTATCTAATACAGTTATCAATTAATCACCTTACAGAAGAGAAAACAGAACCCATGTCTGACTACTCACTTTTTACCTCAGAGTCCGTATCCGAAGGCCATCCGGACAAGATTGCCGACCAGATATCCGATGCGATTCTCGACGCCATGCTAGCCGATGACCCAGAGTCACGCGTAGCAGTGGAAACCATGGTCAAGACCGGTATGGTTATCGTAGCCGGCGAGGTACGCACCAAAACGTATGTCGATATTGAAGATCTAGTGCGCAACGTTGTGACCTCCATTGGTTATAACAAGGGCGAATTGGGCTTTGATGGTGACTGTGTTTCGGTTCTGAACGCGATCGGTAAACAGTCTCGGGATATTGCGGTCGGCGTGGATGAAACCAGCAATCACGAGCAAGGTGCTGGTGACCAAGGTCTAATGTTCGGTTACGCCACCAATGAAACGGATGTGCTGATGCCCGCACCGATCTATTATGCCCACCAACTAGTCAAGCGTCAGGCCGAGCTGCGCAAGAGCCGCCAGCTACCTTGGTTGCGTCCGGACGCAAAAAGCCAAGTGACTCTGCGCTACAACCGTGAAGGCAAACCAATTGCTGTTGATGCTGTCGTCCTGTCAACCCAGCACAGCCCCAAGATAGGCCTAGAAGAACTTCGTAAAGAAGTGCTGGAACAGATCATCCGTCCGGTGCTGCCTGCCGAGTGGCTAAGCAGTAAGACCCTTTATCACATCAACCCCACCGGTAAATTTGTCATTGGTGGACCTGTTGGCGACTGTGGTCTGACCGGTCGCAAGATCATCGTTGACACCTACGGCGGCATGGCTCGTCACGGTGGCGGCGCTTTCTCCGGCAAGGATCCCTCCAAAGTTGACCGTTCTGCGGCCTATGCAGGTCGTTATGTCGCCAAGAACATCGTAGCGGCCAATCTGGCGGATCGTTGTGAAATCCAGATCTCCTATGCCATTGGCGTGGCTGAACCCACATCCATCAGCATCAACACGTTTGGCACCGGTAAAGCCCCAGATGACCAGATTTGCGCACTGGCCCGTGAATTCTTCGACCTGCGCCCGAAAGGTCTGATACAGATGCTTGACCTGAAACATCCTATCTATCAGTCCACAGCTGCCTACGGTCACTTTGGTCGGGAGGAGAAAGAGTTCACATGGGAAGCCACCGACAAGGCCGACGATCTCAGAAAAGCCGCTGGACTCTAAGTCGAAAGCCACAAGGGTTGGCCCGTGTGGCGACGAACTAACGAACATGATACTGCCTCGACAACAGACGGAGCAGAAGGAGAAAAAATGATGACTGCTAACCTCAACTCCGTGACCACATTCAACGATTACAAGGTCGCGGATATCAACCTAGCCGAATGGGGACGCCGAGAGATTAAGATTGCCGAGAGCGAAATGCCTGCCTTGATGGCCATTCGCAGTAAGTACCGTGACCAACAGCCACTGAAAGGCGCAAAGATTCTGGGCTGCATCCACATGACTGTCCAGACAGCAGTTCTGATCGAAACACTAATAGAACTGGGTGCCAACGTACGCTGGTCATCTTGCAACATCTTCTCTACCCAGGATCATGCCGCAGCCGCCATTGCTGCCATAGGTATTCCGGTCTTTGCCTGGAAAGGAGAGACCGATGACGAGTTTTGGTGGTGCATTGAACAGACGATTCAGAAAGACGGCAACATCTGGAATGCCAACATGATTCTTGATGATGGCGGTGATCTAACACAGATATTGCACGAGAAGTATCCAGAATTATTAAATCATATTCATGGTGTTTCTGAAGAGACCACCACCGGTGTTCACCGCTTGCTGGAAATGCTGGAGAATGACACCCTGAAAGTACCAGCTATCAATGTTAACGATGCCGTTACCAAGAGCAAAAATGATAACAAATATGGGTGTCGTCACTCGCTGAATGATGCCATCAAACGCGCAACTGATCACCTGCTGTCTGGAAAGAAAGCACTGGTCATTGGTTACGGTGACGTCGGCAAGGGTTCTGCTGCATCCCTGCGTCAGGAAGGCATGATTGTCAAAGTAACAGAGGTTGATCCAATCTGTGCCATGCAGGCCTGTATGGATGGTTTCGAAGTGGTTTCGCCCTATATCAACGGCCTCAATACTGGGACGGCTGACAGCATCAACAAGGCGCTACTGGCAACCATCGACTTGGTCGTCACCACGACCGGTAATGTTTGCGTCTGTGATCGCCAAGTTCTGACCTATCTGAAAAGTGGTTGTGTGGTCTGCAACATCGGCCACTTTGACACAGAGATTGATACGGCCTTCATGCATAAGAGTTGGGAATGGGAGGAGGTGAAGCCGCAGGTTCATACGATCTACCGTAACCGAATAGAAAATGATCACCTGATTCTGCTGTCCGAAGGTCGTCTTGTTAACCTAGGCAATGCCACCGGCCACCCTTCACGCATCATGGACGGCTCCTTCGCCAACCAAGTACTGGCTCAAATTCATCTGTATGAAGCCGGCTTTGCCGACCTGCCAGCAGCCAAGAAATCTACCAATATTACAGTAACCGTCCTTCCCAAAAAGTTGGACGAGGAAGTAGCTCGTTATATGGTAGAAGGATTCAGCGGTGTGATCACTCAGCTCACCCAGAAGCAGGCAGACTATATCCGCGTTCCCGTTGAAGGGCCTTTCAAAAGCGACGATTACAAGTACTAAGATCGTTGTTTATTAGGGTCGTTCGGCAACGGACGACCCATCTGCTCATAAAAACGTTAACAAGTACGAGCAGGGTAGCAAACATGACAGCAGCAGATAAGACCACCACCAAGCGATTCGTAATGACACAGAGACTGACTAATTAGATTGAACAAAATAAATATGATGATGTCTAACATGTATGTTATTAAACATTTTTTATTTTTTTAGATTTTTTTTGGTGTGTGTTATGAATATAGTAAAGAATACTAAAATGCCTGTTTTGTTAGAGGAGTCTGCATGTAGTAGGCAAGGCTCATCTCCCATAACAACAAATAATGTTGAACCTATCTCTAGTGCTTTTAATTCAGTATCACTAAGAGATTTAGACCGTAATATCAAGTCAGCCACATCTGTAGATGAACGGAGTGTATATAAGAAATATCCAATTCCAGCACATGAACAGTTAGTGCACTCTAGCTTTAATAGTGGAGAAAACCCAAGTCCCACACATATTGTAACTAATACATATAAAAAAAGTAAAAATGATGATGGGCAATCATTAGTACCGCTAAGTGAAAGCCATGTTGAAAGAAAACATAAAAAAGAAACTTCTATTTCCCAAGAAATGAAAAATAAAGAGGATACGGCTGGGCCTTCCTCTGCGGTAAGAATTGATGAATCTACACAACCTCTTATTATGTGTGAAGAACCTGATAATGTCAGTGTTAGTGCAACTATAGAAAGGAGGACGTCATCAGAAGCATCGGCTGAAAGTCTAAATGCACCACCTTGTCATAAACAAATAATTGATCACTTTATAAGTTTTCAGAATCTCTCAAATGTTGATAAAACGTCCTACCAAACAATGATAGAATCTCTTGAGTTTGCAGGAATAAATACATTAAAAGAAGCTAACGATTTAAATTTAAGGATAATACCACCTGGACCTGTATTTCATACATGGTGGGCTCAATATGGCACCGGAATTTTTGATGGTACCAATAATCCACCCCATGTTAAGAGGTTAAACTATGTTCAGCGTATTGAGGAACAAGCTAGCAGATTAAAAGAATGGCACATACCTGTATTTATTGTATATCTTGAAAGAGATATGGAAGAAGATGAATTAGAAAAAATGCGCACGTTATTTAAAGATCATAATAATATAATTATGCTTAGTGTAGAAAAAGACCTCTCTTCAATTATTACTATTGATGACGATTTAACAGGTGATTATCTTGATGAATTACGCGGATATGTATGTAAAGAGTTTCCTGCAATTTTAGAGAAGATAAAAGAAAAAATAAAGTCTAAACCTGATTATATCGAACGATTAAATTTACTGAATGGAGATAGTATAATCTATTCTGATATTGATAATACATTCATTCGACGCCCACTATATCAAATTGTACAAAATGGATTTAGAAAAGCTAGCGTGATTACGGATAGATTTGCACTGACAGATGGTATATATAACAACAATATGACTCCTATCGTTGTTGGGCATAGGCAATATTTTGCTCATGAAGGTTATTATTTTAGAAGAATACCGCGCTTTCCTTCAGATTACTTACTTGGCATGGGTGACTCATTATATCAATACTTACTAACAGGCGAAGCTTTTCAGACACATAAAAAAATCATAGATATGTATAAGCATCAGCCTACTGACGAGTTCTGGGATGATGTCGGATATATCTCTGTCGACAAGAAAGCGCTTAATGAAAATAAAGAAGAATTGAAGTCGTTGACAGGAGGGAACTGGATTCGATATTTTACGATCAAAAACATTGATACTCGCGAGGTTCAATCTATGCTTGCTCTGCAGCAAATTAAGCACTTTCATTGTGGTAGAGATAGAACATGGAGGAAATAAATTTAAGATGGGGGTGTTCTTCCTCCTATAAGGCTTGGCAAAGTAAAAGTAGTTAGTGTTCACAAAGGGTCACCAGATAGGCATCCTGCCCATAAACTGTATCGCCTTCCCAATCGCTAAGACGCGACTGTTCAGATCAGCCAAGTTAGGGCGATCAGTAATTATTGACACGATTTGGGATCATGATACGCGCCCAGCCTTACGTTTACCGCCTTTGAAGCGTTTCTTGCCAAAACGGGGCAAAGCCCTATTATTCAACAACGAAAAGTACTGTGAGACCTCAGCATAACCAGCGACTTTAGCTGCGCTCATTAAACTTTCCTCATTAAATAAAGCTGATAATCATGCTGATCAATACGGTCGAAAAACTCAGTTCCTCGGTCGGTAAGTATACGCAACATAGGCAATCCCTGTTGCTCAAAGAATGGTAAAACCTTGTCGTTCAAAGCGTCAGCCGCAGTGATTGGCATCTTGGTTGTGCAGAGCTTACAGAACGCTATATTGCTATAGGTATCGACGATACGTTTGCTGATAAATACACCCAATACCCTTTAAATTACCCACGTGAAAAGTGTCTTGTGAGCCCAGATAGCTTGGGTGCTGTCTCTATTTCACCGCAATTCACACTCATTCAACACATGACGAATATGACGTGATACCACCGACTTATTCCGTCCAAAGAGCTGACTAGCACTCTCTTGCTCTAAAGCCACCTCCCACTTGATATCGCTCCAGTAGTTTGAACGACTTGAACTTGCTTATTATCAGTCACAGCTTATTCCTATCCTATGTGAGCAAAGAATAAGATTAAATTCAGTCAAGGTGGAGCTCGTTTAGTTGGGTCAGAGAATCCTTCGAGCAAGCAACAGGAGAGGATAAAGGAGTCGACGCCACTCTCTTTCACATTAGTCAGACGTCGTCGTTTAAATGGCCCTCCATCAACGAAGCCCCAACACATCCTGCATATCAAATAATCCTTTCTCTTGATTCATCAACCAGCTAGCGGCTCGAACCGCTCCTCTGGCAAAGGTCATCCGACTGCTGGCTTTGTGCGTAATCTCAACACGTTCGCCTTCAGCGGCAAACATCACCGTGTGCTCACCCACAACATCGCCCGCCCTGACCGTAGCGAAACCAATGGTGTTTCGATTCCGTTCGCCAGTTTGACCTTCCCGACCATACACTGCACAGGTGTTAAGGTCTCGACCCAAAGCCTCTGCAATAACTGCCCCCATGTGTAGTGCGGTTCCGGATGGCGCATCCACCTTGTGGCGATGATGAATTTCAGTCACCTCAATATCCACGTCATCGCCCAGTACCCGTGCGGCCACGTCCAGCAACTTGAAGACCAGATTCACACCCATACTCATATTCGGCGCAAATACCAGTGGGATATCGCTACCTGCGTCTTCGAGTATAACTTTCTGATCCGCAGTGAAACCCGTAGTGCCGACCACTGTCGCCTTTCCGTATCGTCGACATAACGCCACATTGGAGAGCGTGTAACTCGGCGCCGTGAAATCAATCACCACGTCAAAGTCAGCGACATGGCTTGCCAAATCAGAAGTCAGCGCCACGCCAGTTTTGCCCAATCCGACCAACTCGCCAACATCCACACCGATCAGGGAGCTATCAGGACGATCAATGGCAACGGTCAGAGCAACCCCTTCAACCTGTTGTAGCGCAGTCACCAACATTCTACCCATACGACCAGCGGCACCTACCACTGCAACGTTAGCCATGTTTCTATCTCTTGTTGATCTGTACCATTGAAAGGCAAGGCGTTTAACCACGACTGCGCCAACAGCAAAGCCAGCGAACCCCTCTTTAAATGCCTAGATTCGTACCGTCACTCCGCGATGGTTGCGGTGCGGTGCGAAACATAAAAAAATGGCCGACCATCATGGTCGGCCACTGTTCTGCTATTTCAACGATCAGGATCTCATGCTATCAAAGAACCTTCCCACGTTATCAAAAAAAGATCGCTTCTGAGGGGAGTGATCATTATTCTCAGTTTCAAACGATTGTTGTAACTGCTGAAACAACCCTTTCTGGTGAGCCGTCAGATTAACCGGTGTTTCGACCATAACCTTACAGATTAGATCACCCACACCACCACCACGAACGGGAGGAATCCCCTTGCCACGCATACGAAACATTTTACCGGTCTGAGTCTCTGACGGAATCTTCAGCTTGACCCTACCCTCTAAAGTCGGCACTTCCATTTCACCGCCTAGAGCGGCATCAAGAATGGAGATCGGTACTTCGCAGTAAAGATGTTTACCGTCACGCTGAAAAATGGCGTGGTCGCGCACATCCATTTGGACATACAGGTCACCAGAAGGACCGCCATTAACACCCGCCTCGCCCTCACCGGACAAGCGAATTCTGTCGCCTGTATCTACACCCGCCGGCACTTTGACCGACAGCGTCTTGTATTCACGAACACGTCCCTCACCATGACAGTCAGGGCAGCGATCTTTGATCACCTTACCGGAGCCGTGACACTCGGGACAGGTCTGCTGCACCGTGAAGAAACCTTGCTGCATCCGTATCTGACCATGACCTCCACACGTAGGACAAGTCACTGCGGAGCTGCCTTTTCTCGCACCAGATCCGTTACAGGTATTGCACTTCACCAACGTAGGAATTCGAATCTTCTTGGTCGTACCTCGAACGGCTTCTTCTAAATCCAGATCGAGGTCATAGCGCATGTCCGAACCACGCTGAACACTGGAGCGTCCACGTCCACCGCCCGCACCGCCAAAAATATCCCCGAAGACATCGCCAAAAACATCGCTGAAATTACCATGATCACCAGCGCCGCCTGCTCCCATGTTGGGATCAACGCCCGCATGACCATGCTGATCATACGCTGAACGCTTCCGAGGATCAGAGAGAATTTCGAAAGCCTCGTTCACCTCCTTAAATTTCTCTTCGGCTCCTTTATCGTCGGTATTACGATCCGGATGAAACTTCATCGCCATACGACGATAAGCCTTCTTTATCTCTTTCTCACCAACACCTCGGGATACCCCGAGCACTTCATAATAATCTCTTTTAGACATAAAAACTCAACCTAAGTGCCTGCTGCTTACTGCAGAACCGTACTTCAATATTTATCCAGTTCAATAAAAAGTGGATCGTTAAGCGAACCGACCTTATCGACGGTGCTCTGCATGCAGCAGGCGAACTTACCTTTTCTCATCCTTCACTTCTTCAAACTCAGCATCAACAACATCGTCATCTTGCTTGCTATCGCCATGAGGCTGATCTCCCCCGCCTCCAGTCTGAGCGGCATCGGCGTACATTGTCTGTGCCAGAGAAGCAGATGCTTGACTCAATGCGCTACTCTTCTCTTCGATCTGCGCCTTGTCATCACCCTTGATCGCTTCTTCCAATTCATTGGCGGCGCTTTCAATGGCGGTTTTATCGTCTTCGGTTGCCTTCTCACCGGCTTCCTTCAATGTCTTGCGAGAGGAGTGAATCAGATTGTCAGCCGTGTTACGAAGCTGTGCCAGCTCTTCGAACTTGCGGTCGTCTTCTGCGTTCGCAGCAGCGTCTTTAACCATCTGTTCAATCTCTTCATCACTCAGACCAGAAGAGGCTTTAATGACAATAGATTGCTCCTTACCAGTCGCCTTGTCTTTGGCCGATACGTTCAAAATACCATTGGCGTCCAGATCAAAGGAGACTTCGATCTGCGGCATACCACGCGACGTCGGTGGGATATCAGACAGATTAAACTGACCCAGAGACTTGTTGTCACCGGAACGCTTACGCTCACCCTGCAGAACGTGGATAGTGACCGCACTCTGGTTGTCTTCAGCCGTTGAGAACACCTGCGACTTCTTCGTCGGAATGGTGGTGTTCTTTTCGATCAATGAGGTCATCACGCTACCCATGGTTTCAATACCCAAGGTGAGCGGTGTGACATCCAACAGCAGTACGTCGGTACGCTCGCCGGACAGTACGCCACCTTGCAATGCCGCACCCATGGCGACGGCTTCATCAGGGTTGACGTCCTTACGAGACTCTTTACCGAAGAATTCAGCCACTTTCTGCTGAACCAGCGGCATACGGGTCTGACCACCCACCAAAATAACTTCATCAATACTGGACAGATCCAGTTCCGCATCTTTAACCGCCTGACGACAAGGCTCCATAGAACGCATCACCAAATCTTCAACCAGAGACTCCAATTTAGCGCGAGTCACTTTGACATTTAAATGCTTGGGGCCACTCGCATCAGCGGTGACGTAAGGCAGGTTAACGTCGGTCTGCTGCGCAGACGATAGTTCAATCTTCGCCTTTTCTGCAGCTTCTTTCAGTCGCTGCATCGCCAGCGGATCGCCTTTCAGATCAACGCCCTGATCTTTCTTGAACTCAGTGATAAGATAATTAATCATGCACATGTCGAAATCTTCACCACCCAAGAAGGTGTCACCGTTGGTGGACAACACTTCAAACTGGTGTTCGCCGTCAACATCGGCAATTTCAATGATAGAGATATCGAACGTACCACCACCCAAGTCATACACGGCGATAGTCTGATCACCCGCCTTTTTATCGACACCGTAAGCCAGCGCTGCAGCGGTCGGCTCGTTGATGATCCGCTTAACGTCCAGACCTGCGATACGGCCAGCATCTTTGGTGGCCTGACGCTGAATGTCATTAAAGTAAGCCGGTACTGTGATAACTGCTTCGGTAACGGTACAACCCAAGTAATCTTCAGCGGTCTTTTTCATCTTTTTCAAGATTTCAGCAGAGGTCTGCGGCGGCGCCAACTTTTCGCCCTTGACTTCGACCCATGCGTCCCCGTTGTCTGCCTTGACGATTGAATAAGGAACCATCTCAATATCTTTCTGAACTTCAGAATCTTCAAAGCGACGACCGATCAAACGCTTGATCGCATATAACGTGTTGTGCGGGTTAGTGACTGCCTGGCGCTTGGCTGGCATACCAACCAGCGTTTCTCCGTCATTGGTATATGCAATAATGGAAGGCGTAGTACGATCACCTTCAGCATTCTCAATTACTTTAACTTGACCACCGTCCATAACTGCCACACAGGAGTTGGTGGTGCCCAAGTCGATACCTATTATTTTACCTTTATTATTACTACTCATGAGAAATCCTCTTTCATCGTTTCGCCTATGCGAAGCGTTTAAATCATCAATTAACGAATTCTATGAATTTCGTGGCTAGTGGCTACTCAGCCATGCCTACCCGATGTTAGCATGTTTCACTGATCAACTTACCGACGATCCAAATGAATCTTATACTTCAAGTTTTGTGGCCCGCTACTGTGATATATGGGAGCCGACTGCGACCATTTCAAGGTTTCCATCCAAATCTCTTTCAATGACGAATAAAGCAGACACATCCCCAACAATCAACTCTCAGCCGCCTGCTGGCGCCTTGACAACCACCACCATAGCCGGTCGAATCAGACGATCATTCAGCGTATACCCCTTCTGAAACACGTTCAACACAGAGCCAGGCTCCTGATCCGCACTTTCAATCTGACTCACGGCCTGATGCAGCAGAGGATCAAAGGGCTCACCCACTGGATTCACCTGCTTAACATTGAACTTTTTCAGTGTGTCGATAAACAGCTTCAGTGTCAGATCCATACCCTCCTTCATCGCATTATGGCTACCGTCTGCGGCCTCTGCGCTTTCAAGCCCACGCTCCAAGCTATCCACAATCGGCAACAGTGAGTCGGCGAACTTATCCAGACCGAACCGGTGTGCCTTTTCGACATCCTGCTGCGCTCTGCGCTTCACATTTTGCATCTCAGCATGCATTCGCAAAACCTGCTCTTCAGCTGTGCTCAACTTTTCTTGAACCTTGAACAACTCTGCCTGAAGCTGCGTCAGTGCAAGGTAAGCATTGTTCCCATCAGCACTTTCAGCATCTCCTATTAGATCAGCCTTTTGATCGTCCGTAGAGGGCTGAGCCTCCACTGACTCATCCAGTTCAGCCTTTGCTTGTTCCGTATCTTTATCGTTTTCCGTCATGTTTAACCTCCGGCTTAATTACTTGACTACATATGTCAATAAAATGTAAGTGTTAATTTTCGATATTGGGGCATTTTATGATGATTCAAGACGAAACCGAACGAAAGAAAGGATATTTGACAAGTAACATTAACAGCATTAAACAGAAGGACTAACATATCGGATCAACTCCCAACTCCCAACTCCCAAGCATCAAGCAGAAAAAGAACTGGCCACACAGCCACGCTCAATAAAAACTAACTGCCGGACTTGCGCATCCAGAAAAATACTGTATAAATATTCAGTAACAACCATGCGGACACGTTGCGATGCTCACTCATCTGTCTATCAGTAACTATGCCATCGTTGACCAGCTGGATATTGATCTCTCCCCAGGAATGACCGTTATTAGCGGGGAAACCGGTGCTGGTAAATCTATTATGCTTGACGCCATCGGTCTTGCCATTGGTGATCGGGCAGAACCCGACAGTGTGCGCACCGGCAGCGAGCGCACTGACATTCATGCAACATTTGATCTCACACACTGCCCTGACGCACAAGGCTGGCTGAAAGCACGAGAGCTAGACGTCGTAGATGAATGCATTCTCCGCCGCACTATCACCCGCGAAGGGCGTAGTCGTGGTTATATTAACGGAACCCCATCCCCTCTGTCAGACCTACACCAAATTGGTGAAATGCTACTTGATATTCATAGCCAGCATGAACATCACTCCCTGCTCAAAACGGTCACTCATCGAAGACTGCTGGACGGCTACGCCGGATGCACCGACCTAGCGGCGACAGCCAGTCAAATCTGGAAACAGTGGAATAGTTACCGTAACCGCATACAACAGTTTCAAAATTCCAGCGCAGAACAGGCCGCTCGGCTACAGCTTTTAAACTATCAAGTCAACGAGCTGGAACAACTAAGTCTGAGAAAAGACGAGATTGAACAACTTGAGCAGGATCAGAAGCAGCTGGCCAACGCCGCCAGCAGCCTGCACGCCTGTGATCAGGTACTAACCCTCTGTACTGATAACGATACCAACCATACCGACAACATTCTTTATCAACTGAGCGCCTGCCAGCATCTGCTGGCCGACCTGGATCTAGACAGTCACCCTATCAAGGACGCTATTGAGTTACTGGCATTAGCCCAGATTCAGGTGGAAGAGTCCTGCAATGAGCTACGGCACTTCATGGATCGGTTTGATGACGATCCCGAACGTCTACCTGACATAGAAACACGTCTTTCCTTCATCTATTCACTGGCACGCAAGCACCATATTCAGCCCTCTGAGCTTCACACCCTGCAGATACAACTACAAAAGGAGCTGTCCACATTACAAGGCAGCGATGACCAGATGGAGCATCTTCAGGCAGAGCTTGAACTGCTCGAAAAACAATACCAAACCACCACAGAAAAGCTCTCGGAAAAACGCCAAAAAGGTGCCATTAAACTGGCTAAAGCCGTCACCCAACATATCCATGACCTAGGCATGCCTGCGGGAGAGTTTACCGTGGATATTGCTACGGTTACCGGGGAGTTACGCACCCACGGAAATGAAGACATACAGTTTCTAGTGACCAGTAATCCAGGCATACCGGCGCGCCCATTACACAAAGTGGCTTCGGGTGGCGAACTCTCACGCATCAGCTTGGCAATACAGGTGATCACTGCAAAAATCTGCCATATCCCCACACTGGTTTTTGATGAGATTGACGTGGGAATTGGTGGCGGAACCGCAGAAATTGTTGGTCGCCTGTTGAGAGAGCTGAGTAGCCATGGCCAGGTACTCTGTGTGACTCACCAACCACAGGTTGCGTCTCAGGGTCATCAGCACCTGCATGTCTTCAAACACCACGGCAAAACAGAGACAAGAATAGAGATCAACGAACTACAGGAAGAGCATCGAACCCAAGAAATCGCTCGTATGCTCGGTGGTCTCACAATAACGAAACAGACCCTTGCACATGCCAAAGAGATGATCGAACACGCACAAGTAGCAGTCGAGTCATAGGTTAGGTGACTCAATCACCCTTCATAATAGGGGAGCAATACGGACTATCTCTGGCCGGCTACCGCCAGCTCAAGTAATACGGATGTTATACCCGTGAGATCAAATCGATGCCAACCTGTTACCTCACTACCCACATCGACATAGTCAAATTCGCCGTACACGCCTGATAATATGGCGATCAAATCCACATCTCCAGTTTTCATCGCGATATAAGTATCTGTCCGGCGCAAGACATCAAATTCTGTGCTGTACGAACTATAATTCGGTAATGTAAACGTTAACTCTGTCGTATCTTGAATACTAGGTTTTAATGGAAGTGTGACCACCAGAGACAACTCACCACTCTGCACCTGCGCCACAAACATAGCCAATGTCGGTGCTACGATGTTACCCGCAATAATCGCATCAGGAAGCACACTCATTGTTCCATAATTACGCCACTCACCATGAGCACTCAGCGTTGTGAGTGCGACACAGATCGACAACACCCAAGATTTCATCCGTAACATAGTTATCACCGTTGTATATTAATTCAGCTACTGATCCCATCAATAACATCATGCATATCTACTGATGACAGCTTCCCCACGCGATTATCTATAGTTATCGGCAGCATATATCCAAACACAAAGTGAGAGAGCAAAGGGATATGAGCAAAAATACAACACTCTAGAGAAGCGCTAGAAAGAGAGATGGTGGTGGGAGTGAAGGTGAAGGTGAAGGTGAAGGTGTAATTAACAGCATTAGCCCACCCGACGATAGAACTGAATAATATATCGAGACGACTCGACAAGCCGCTCCAATCGCTTTTACGCTTATTTTTTTGCCTTTTCGTTTTTGGGCCGAACGTAGAGCACATGATGGTGATCTACCAGTTCATAACCATGCTTGTCAGCAATCGCTTTCTGGATGCGCTCAATCTCATGATTGGTAAACTCGACAATTTTTCCTGTTCCCATACATACCATATGGTCATGATGCTCACCACGAGAGGTCTCAAAGACAGAGTGACCGCCATCGAAGTTATGACGCACCACCAGCCCTGCCGACTCAAACTGAGCCAATACGCGATACACAGTAGCCAGACCGATATCGTTATCTGCTTCGATCAGCGCCTTGTATACCTTTTCTGCGCTCATATGTCGGTCGTCTGCACTGTCCATGATCTGCAATATTTTGACGCGCGGCAGAGTCGCCTTTAGCCCAGCTTTACGCAACTCTTGTTTTTCCAACGGAGTAATCCTTTATTTAATCTCTGAAAATGTATAGATTATCACCATCTCAATTTTATTTCCGTCGACGATAGTGGAAATTCCTGAACGATGCAAAAGTACCTGAAAGTATCGACCTTAGCCATAACCGCGGCATTAATCGGCGGTTGCTCGTTGTTTTCTGATAACGAGCTCAGGCTCGTCAGCTTCCCTGGCGTCTACAAAATCGATATCCAGCAAGGCAATATCATTAACAAGGAGATGATCAATCAGCTCAGGCCTGGCATGACTCGGAGTCAAGTGGTCTATATCATGGGCTCGTCGCTACTACCTGATAGCTTCGACAAAGATCGCTTGGACTATGTCTACACCCTGCAATCCGGCGATCAACAACACACTCAACAAACGTTATCGCTCTTCTTTCAAGAGGATAAACTGATCCGTTTCAGCGGCAACTTTCATCCTGAAATTAACCAAGACGCCAACTCACATACGCAAAGTAACATCAAGGAGAGCGCCAAAGCCATCATGAAGAAACGGGCTACGGACGAACGATTAGACTAGAAGTCACCATCCTTTCCTCGTAACATCGGGACATAAAGAAGACGATAAGCGTCCTTTTTATCTCCCGATCCAGAGGCCTCGCTACTCTTTCACCACCTTGTTCACCAACTTGTTCACCACCTTGGACTGTTGCGCCCTTTCCGCTCGACGCTTGCGCACTTCCTTCGGATCTGCGATCAATGGACGATAAATTTCCACCCGGTCTCCTTCCTTCAACGGCTGCTCATGCGGCTTGGCAACTGCTGTGCCAAACATTCCCATTTTAGCCGTATCGAGATCAATCTCAGGAAACTGATCGACGATACCTGAAGCTACCGCCGCATCCAGCAGGGTAGCACCAGCAGGCACAGTAACAGGAATAATCGCCTGCTTGTCCGGCTGGGCGTAAGCGACCTCGACCAGAATTTTAGAGACCGCTTCCAAATGATTGGCCTGGTTATCCATACACTTCATCCGCCCGTTTACAGAAAGCATCCACCATCAGATTAGCAACCTGATCAAGCACCTTGCTAACCATTGATTTGAAAATTGCATTGTTCATATCAAACGTTAAGTTCAACACCACCTTGCAGGCATTATCCATCAACGGTTTAAAGTACCAAGCACCGGACAAGGCCGTAAATGGCCCTTCCACCAGACGCATATCAATCGAACGACCCACCTCCTGACGGTTATGCGTCACCCATCTCTGGGTTACCCCCCCTTTGCTGATGTCGATCTGCGCTTCCATCCAGTCATCGCCCTGTCGCAATATTTCTGTCCAAACACACCAAGGCAGAAATTGAGGATAGGCTGTCACATCATTCACCACGTCATACATCGCACTAGCAGAGTGCATCACCAGTGCGGATCGTTGAATTGTTTTCATCCGTGACAGAGTTCCTTACGTCAATGCCTTATACAGGCTTACAGCAAACATAACGCATACGCAGACCGGAATAATCACCCGACACAGCGCCCGCCAAAGATTGAATCTGGCCAACGACAGGTTCAATGCTTTATAGATCACCGAGCGTTTCATAATCCAGCTGGCAAAGATCGCAGTCAGCAGGCCGCCCAGTGGCAGCATAATCTTGGCAGTAACAAAATCCAGCAGCTCAAAAACCGTCATCCCAAAGCACTGATACTCTTCACCTGACCACACATTGAACGAGAAGACCGTCCCCATACCCATTAGCCATATCAACGCGCTAACAATCGTTGCAGCAACAACACGACTCATCAAAAAACGCTCTACGGTCCAAGCGACTAAGGGCTCAATCAGGGAAATAGAGGAGCTCAGTGCCGCCAGACTCACCAGCATAAAGAACAGTGTCCCAAAGATCTGCCCACCTGGCATTTGACCAAACGCCGCAGGCAGTGACACAAATAACAATCTCGGGCCAGCGCTCGGCTCTACACCGTTAGCCAACGCAATAGGAAAGATCACCATACCCACCACCAGCGCGATGACGGAGTTGAGTATTGCCACAGTCATCACCGCGCTACCAATAGACGCATCGTTTGGCATATAAGCGCCGTAAACCATGATCGCACCCATTCCAAGGCTCAATGCAAAAAACGACTGTCCCATTGCAGCCAATACTGCTTCCCACGTCAATGTGCTGAAATTCAACGAGAACAGAAAAGAGAGAGCCCGACCAAACTGATCAGTCGCGATCATGCTGTAACCCAACAGAACGATCAGCAGGACCAACAGCAACGGCATGATCACGCGTACACTGCTTTCCAAGCCCTTATGAACACCCCGAGCAACAACCAGTGCTATCAGCACCATAAACAAGGTATGCCAGCCTGTCAGTTTGACAGGATCAGCAACCAGCGCATCAAAGTGCGTCCCGACCTGCTCTCCCGTAAACCCCCTCAGATTTCCGACGCCCAGATCCCACGTAAAGGCCAGTGCCCAACCGGCAATCACGCTGTAAAAAGAGAGAATAAGGAACCCCGTCAGAACGCCCATCCAACCGAGCAGCGACCAATGTCTACTGACATCCGACCCTCTGGCTAGTTTCCGCATACTGGCCATCGGACTCTGCCGACCCTGTCGCCCAAGGGCAGTTTCTGCCATCATGATGGGTATGCCGATCAAAGCGATACACACCAGATAGACTAGAACAAACGCTCCACCCCCATATTCACCGGTGACAAAGGAAAATTTCCAGAGATTGCCAAGTCCGACGGCGGATCCAGCCGCCGCCAGGATAAACGTCGATCGACCGGCCCAGACGCCAAGTACTGCGGTTTGCTGATCAGCCATGAAACTCCTCGAATAGACGTTAATTGCTTTGCCAGTGAACGGTCAGGCTATTGCTCTTTCAGAATTGTGATAAGTGTCCGACCAGCGGAAGGCTGTCGCAGAACCGGCAGGATGACCCACCACTGCGGAGTCGTCATGAGATAGGTTTAATACCTCAGATCCGTCTATAACCGCAATAACATAATGGGTTAGTCAGCCTGAACCATGCATGAGGTAAACACCAATCGGGGCACATTCTAGCGGTTTACCTATAAGGCACAACCACTCATATCACAACAGTTTACCAATTAAACTCATTTTTTCAGCCTTCTCTGACGCATGATCATGGCTTTTATGGTTTCTGCACGTATAATTCTCCGCCATGGCAAAGAAACCCAAAAAATCTGGCAGTTCAAGCATCGTAGTCAACAAAAAGGCTCGCCACGACTATCACATTGATGAGACGCTCGAGGCAGGCGTTGCCTTAACTGGCTGGGAAGTCAAAAGCCTCCGGAAAGGCAAGGTGCAGCTGGTTGACAGTTATGTACTCCTGAAAGACGGCGAAGCTTGGCTGATCGGCGCCTCTATTGTGCCGTTGCAGACGGCCTCGACTCATGTGACTGCCGACCCCCTTCGGGATCGTAAACTGTTGCTACATGCAAGACAGCTGGCACAACTGTTCAGTGCCACCCAGCAGAAAGGCAGTACCTGCATTTGCACCAAACTGTACTGGAAGAGACACCTGATCAAAGCTCAGATCGCACTAGCACGCGGTAAGAAAGAGTTCGATAAGCGCGCCAGCACCAAAGAGCGTGAATGGAATATTGAAAAACAGCGCATTATGCACAAAGGAAATTAAACAGTTAAATATTACACTCTAAAAGTCGTTGACTTTATACATGGTTCTTAGAGTAGAATACCAACTTGGTTCCGTATCTGGGGGCGATTTGGATTCGACGGCGGTGACGAAACCTAAGGTGCATGTCGAGGGCGTAGTGGTTCTCGTAAATCAAAACACTACAAAACTTTTAGTTGCCAATAAGCAACCAATCAACGATTCTTGGGATGTAGCTCTAGCTGCATAAACCCAAGTTTGCTGCTTAAACCCAGCAATCGTTCGATCTTCCCGGTTTGTCTGTTGACTGGGCTACTGATCGTCAAAGCAAACAGACTCGTCGTGAAGCCTGGTCTGGGGACTGATCGACTAAAACGCACAGGCTCGTTCTGCTTCATCCCGACCGCTGGGTCGTTGCAGAGTTAAATTAAAGGCGGATCTAAACATGTAGAGCCAAGGGCAGAGTATCGGCGGACGCGGGTTCAATTCCCGCCGCCTCCACCAAATACGAAACCCCAACTGTTATCAGTTGGGGTTTTTTATTGCCTGCGACCCGCGCTACAGGCCTTATGTGGAAAGGGTTTACGGACTTCGCACCGATTCTAATCTCGGACTTTTCAAGGTCAATATTCTCTAAAAGGCCAAATACTCTCTGCGCCTCTCCCCGCCTCGAGCAGCCCAAGTCCATGACCAGAGAATAGATAACCCTTTAAAGTCAGTGGCTTATTCTCTTTGAATTTTTGTAGACATTTCATTTTCCTGCGCTTAAAAGTTAGCGTAAAGAAACTTTACTGTATTAGTATTTAACATATTGTCAATCGTTAGGCAGAATAGCCTTATCTGAAACAGGGCCCGTTAAACCAATGCATACTGAAAAACACGAAGTTCTATTGCGCATGAGGGCTATTGAGTTATTGGCTTACTGGGAAGGTAGGCTTGTGACCAATCGCCTGATTGGCTGGTTTGGTGTTAGCAGGCAGCAGGCCTCCGCCGACATTAAGCGCTACATGGCCAATCACAACCCTGACTCCCTTGTTCATAATCCGGCTGTGAAAGCTTATGTGCCTAAGCCAGGCTTCCAGCCGGTACTCACCAAGGGGCATATCAATGAGTATCTGGATATGGTCTCTGGGCTCGTCAGTGAGTCCATGGCGACAACCCTTGAAACGGATACTCATCTCGCTTCGGTGCAGCTACCTGACCGCTCGGTGCGCCCAGAAGTCGTCCGCGAGGTCATAAAGGCCTGTAGGGCTTCTTCAAGTATCAAAATCCTTTATGCCTCAATGGCCAATCCGGCATTGAGCGAAAGGGTGATCTCTCCCCATAATTTGGTCTATACGGGTTTTCGTTGGCATGTACGAGCCTACTGCCATAAGCGGTCTGACTTTCGCGATTTCATACTTTCGCGGATTGATAGAACTCCTCAGCCCACAGACGAACCAGCCCCTGCCGTAACAGAGGATGCCGACTGGAGTGATTCCATCACGTTAACACTCATTCCCAACACCAAACTTAACGATGGGCAAAAATCCTTAGTTGAGAAGGATTACGGTATGCCCGATGACCGACTAGAGCTGAAGGTTAGAAAGGCATTGGCTCATTACACGCTTCAACGATACCAGGCCGCAATTACGCTTACTGAGGCTGAAAATGAAAGCCAGTACCCAATACAGCTGATGGAGATGGATCGTAAAAAACTCAACCCTTATTTATTTGGATCAAGCCCATGATGAATGGGGTTGTTTAGACTATGGGCGCAGCTACCAATAATCATGCCTATAACAGCGATCTCAATGGCGGCTCTCTTATGGTGCGCGAGAGCCGTGTCATTGCCGCTCTGTTATTGAAAGAAGCCCAGCCTGAAGAATGGGTACAGGCCATACAGGAAGATAACCTGCTTCAAAAGCGTAGCCCGGCCACTGCAAAGCGTAATGCACAGGCAATCCGTAAACGTTTAGAACTGATGTCCCCTGAGTTTTGGCGAGCCCTACGAGATGGTGATGAAGAGCTGGCCACTCAGGTAGCTTTTTGTGCCGCGCTTGAGCGGAACCTGTTGCTGGTTGAGTTTATGAAGCGGGTTCTACGTGATGCATATATTACCCATACAGAAAATCTCGAAGCCTATCTCTGGACAGATTTTTTAGAAGAGAGCGCTCAGCGTGATCCGAATATCGATGGCTGGCAAGAGTCGACTAAGAAAAAAATGGGCCAAGTGGTGTTCCGCATGCTGGCTGAAGTGGGATATCTAAAAAGCACGCGGAGTCTCAAGCTACAACATGTGCTTATTCGGGCTGAAATAAAAACGATGCTCGACGATAACTACAAACAACGAATTAAAGAATGTATGGAAGTGTCCTATAAGGGCAATTATTAGGGGTGCTCTCCATAGAGAGTTAGCCATTGGGAAAGGTGGATGAACCAACAATTACAAGATCGGCTTAATCAGATACCGGATAAAATTCTTTCGACAGAATTTCTTCAAAGCCAAGGTTTAGGCAATGAAATAGGTTTTTGGATTTTTGACTATGACCCCACAGCGGAGTTAGAGGTGCGGGAGTACATTACATTTCTTAAGGGCATGTTGGATAAAAAACACAGCCACTTAAAAGTTGCCCATATCAACTTGCTGCAATCCTTGGTGGATTATCTGGGTGACAGGGGCTTTGTTGAGAAGGCCAAAAGAAGGGCGACGATGCGCTGCTTAAGGCCTTGTCCGGCCCCTTGCACATGGACAAATTCGCCCCATACCTCGTCAGCAGTATCCAAGCAGAAGATAAAGATATCATTTTTATCTCCGGGGTTGGCTCCGTTTGGCCTTTATTGCGTGCCCACAATTTACTGAACAGCCTGCATTCGTTACTGGGTGATAAGCCGGTGGTATTGTTTTATCCCGGTCACTATGACGGTCAGGCAATGAGTCTTTTTGACAAGATTCCCAGCAATAATTATTACCGCGCCTTCAAATTGGTGCCCTAACAATTGGTCTCCAAAAAACGCGATAGCTAAATGCGGTACTACTTAGGTTAGGAAGATTCGACCCATGACGATAAAAGATTTATTTTACAAGCCACTAGATCGTGCAATCAATGGTGTAGTAAAAGCTGACCAAGATGATAATGCCACCGTATACCAAGAGCTGGACGAATACGTTGTTACCAATGAGCTAGAAACGCATTTCCGTGCCTTCTTCGACTCTTACAGCACGGACTTAAGCGATCCTTCCATCGCCAATCGCGTGGGTGTTTGGATCTCGGGTTTCTTTGGTTCCGGTAAATCTCACTTTCTTAAAACGCTGTCGTATATTCTTGCCAACAAAGCGGCTTTCGATGAAGGCGGCAATCAAAAAACGGCCGTACAGTTCTTTGATGAAGAAAAAATCCGCGATGCCATGATTCGGGCGGATATCGACAAGGCGGTAAGTGCTACGGCCGATGTAATTCTATTCAACATCGACAGCAAGGCCAGTTCCAACGACGATGGCAACCCCATTCTCAATGTGTTTCTGCGGGTGTTTAATGAGCATCAGGGCTTTAGTGGTGATCATCCCCATGTTGCCCACATGGAGCGCCATCTTGAGCAAAAAGGCGTCTATGGCAAGTTTAAAGAGGCGTTCAATAAGGAAAGCGGTATCGATTGGGTGGAAGAACGCGATGGCTACCAATTCTATCAAGACGATGTCGAAAAGGCCTTGTCAGCAGCATTGGATCTTTCGCTAGAGGCGGCCCACAAGTGGTTTGAGGCTTCAGAAGAGACCTTTAGCGTTTCAGTGGAAAACTTCTGTCAGTGGGTTAAAGAGTACCTTGATGCCCAGCCACAGGGAGAGAGTCACCGGATTTTATTTTTAGTCGATGAGGTAGGCCAGTTCATCGGTAGCGATACCAAGTTAATGCTGACCCTGCAAACCATTACCGAGAATTTGGGCACTATCTGCAAAGGGCGCGCCTGGATCGTTGTCACCTCACAAGCGGATATGGATGCCATCCTGGGCGAGCTGTCATCCTCCAAGGCCAACGACTTCTCCAAGATCGCTGGGCGTTTTAAAACTCGTTTGTCGCTTTCAAGTTCCAATACCGATGAAGTTATTCAAAAGCGCCTGTTGCGTAAAACACCAGAGGCCGCCGCAGAGCTAAGAGCTGTGTTTGAGAAAAAAGGCGATATTCTTAAAAACCAACTCACCTTTGATCGCACCGGGCCAACCCTAAAGAACTTCGATGGCCCCGAGAGTTTCGTCAATAACTATCCCTTTGCACCTTACCACTTCCAGTTGGTGCAAAAAGTGTTTGAAGAGATCCGTAAAGTCGGCGCAACCGGTGCCCACTTAGCTTACGGCGAGCGCTCTATGCTGGATGCCTTTCAAATGGCCGCCAAGGCCATTGCCGATAAACCTATCGGTGCCTTGATTCCCATGCACCGTTTTTATAGCGCAGTAGAAGGTTTTCTGGATACCGCTGTAAAGCGCACCATCGACCAAGCCGGTGACAATGTCACGCTGGATGCCTTTGATGGCCAAATACTACGAACCCTGTTTATGATCCGTTATGTAGATTTGATTAAGGGCACCCTCGATAACTTAGTCACCTTGTCTATTGAGCAAATTGACGAAGACAAGCTGGCCCTGCGCAAGCGTATTGAAGAGAGCGTACAGCGCTTAGAAAAAGAGAGCCTGATTATACCCGCAACGGTGATGAGTTTTTATTCCTCACCAACGAAGAGCGGGACATCACTCGCAAGATTAAATCGACAGATATCGCCAGCTCTGATGAGAATAAAGAACTGAGCAACCTGATCTTTAAAGACCTACTGCGCGACAAAAACAAGTTTCGTTATGTCGTTAACAAAATGGATTACAGTATTGGCCGCTACGTGGATGGCCACACGCTGGATGGGCGCTACGAGAATGACCTCAGAGTAGAAGTGATCTCACCGCTGGATGTGGATTATACCCAATATTCAGAAGCGGGTTGCATCAACAAAAGCGCCGAAGGCGAAGGGATTGCGCTGCTCAAATTGGCCGATGATAAATCGTTTTTTAATGAATTACGCACGTGGCTAAAAACCAATAAATTTATCCGCCTTAACGACGACGGTACCCAGGCGGATATTACCCGTATTCTGGCCGACCGGGGTCGCGAGAACCAAGAGCGTAAAAAGCGCCTGCGCCATACCTTGGAAGAAATGCTGCTTCAGGCCGAAGTCTATTGCTTAGGTCAGCACCTAAATCTTAGCCGTCGTAATATGGTGACTAAGTATGATGAGGCCTGCCAGTACCTGCTGGAGAATACCTACACCAAACTGGCTTACCTGAAAGTCTTGCAGCCAGACCCATGGCGAGAGCTGAGTGCAGTGCTTGCCGCTGACGATATCAGCCAGATGGGCCTATCGTTAGATGGGCCTATCGTTAGATGGCGAAGAGGGTAACCCCAAGGCAACCAAAGAGCTTGAGCAGTTTATCGAGCTCAAGGGCACGGAGCGTATTTTACTATCGGATGTGGTTGAGCGCTTTGCCAAGCGACCTTATGGCTGGGCCGATACCGAAATTCTTCTAATAGTGGGCCGCTTAGCTGCCGCAGGGCGCATTTCACTTCAGTTTGGTGGAGGGACTTTAGCTGTACGCGACACACTGGAGCATTTGAAAAACTCCCGCCTCCGCCGCGAAGTGTCGATCATCAAAAAACGCCAGACGGATGAGACGGTACTCAAGCAAGCTCGCAACCTTACCCAAGATTTATTTTCCGCAATGGGGCCTGCAGCTGAAAAGGAGTTGTTTGAATTTTATACTGGGTATTTTAACCAATGGCTGAACGCATTCAAAAGCTATAAAAGCAAAACCGATGTGGGTCGTTTTCCCGGTAAGGCAACTATTGAACAGTCAATTCTCACGCTTGAGCGTATTCTGAGTGTTGACGATAGTTTCGAATTTTTCAAACAAGTCGTCGATAACAAAAATGACTACAGTGGCCTAGAAAAAGACTACCTTAATCAACATGAGTTCTTTAGCAATCAACTACACACTTGGCAGCAATTACAGCAGGCCTTGCATGACTTTGAGAAAAACAAACAAGCCCTAGAGCGTGACCCCAAAGCCAAACAAGCCTTGGCTGAAATGCAGTCCATTGAAAATGCTGACGCCCCTTACAATATGCTGCATAAAGTAGCGGGCTTAGTTGGCACCGTTAAGGCCGTTAACGAGAGCTTGTTAAAAGAAAAGCGTAATCATGCATTGGCGCGCGTCGATGAGAAAATCGGCCAGTTGAAAGCCGAGATTGATAAAAGCGGTATCGCCAGTCCTGAGCTCAGCAACCGTTTATTGCGCCCCTTACAGCTGGTTAAAACCGATATTGAAACCGAAGCCAGTATCGCTGGTATCTACATGCTACAAACCCAGACCGCTGCTGAAAAGCTCGACGATGGTTTGCATGATCTGGAGCAAGCGGTTCAGCCGGTCAGCAAACCAAAACCTGTGGTTGAGGTGGCCGTTAGCAGTGTGTTTAATAAGGTCAGCGACAGCGTTTATTTGGAGTCAGAGACCGAAATCAATAACTTTGTTGAAGCTCTAAAAGCTGACCTGCTAGCCGAAGTGCGTGTCGGTAAAAGAGTCAGGGTTCGCTAGCGCCTTAATCAAGGCTCCGCTCAAGTGACGCCCTACCTAAACTCTTGTATTTATAATAGGGATAATGCATTATTTGTCCTCAATCCTAGGACTCAGGACAAGCAGATTTAATGAATATGAAAAGTCAAGATATAGGCCTGTTACTAAAATTACTAGCACTCCAAAAGCAAGAAAGACGAGCGCATAGTAAAGACGTAAATGGAGAGCCTAATAGCCGTGTGCGCAGTGCCTGGCCTGATGATTGGAGTGATTGGGAGCTGGAATCATCAGTGGAGGAGGGTGTCGCAGAGGGCATCGCAGGGCATACAGCGTTTGATCACTATGTCGAGTCGCTCTACACCGCCCGTGCTTTGGCGGAAGAGACGGGTATCAGTAAATCACAAATCAATACCGCGCTTAACCGCTGTATTGCCGTAGGGCTGGCCAAAAGAGACCGTAAAACCGGTGCCCCTAGGGCAAATACAAAAGCATTGTTTGAATTTATAGTCTATGGCCTCAAATATGTATTCCCGGCAAGAGCCGGGGAGTTAACAAGGGGGATTACCACGGCCTTTGCCGCCCCAGTACTCAATGAAAAGCTAATGAGTGCAGGCGAGTTACCCTTGGTTTGGTCTGACGCCAAAGGCAACACCAAAGGCCAGTCTGTAGAGCCATTATTTAAGTCTGTCACTTATGCCGTAAGGCGTGATCCTGAAATGTATGCCCTGCTGGCGCTAATAGACTCCATACGTTTAGGGCAGCCGAGAGAGGCCGGCTTGGCGATTGATCAACTGAAACAGCACTTTGAGTTGGAATGCTAAGATGAGCGCGTTGGCCATTAATCAACAGATGCTAGAGACAGTCGCTCAAGCGCTGGGAGAGGAGCTTCTACAAACAATGACCTTTGTAGGGGGTTGCACGACGGGGCTATTACTCACCGACGCCTTCACCCGTGAACAGGTGCGCCATACCGACGATGTTGATCTTATTGTGCACGTTATGGGGTATCTCGGCTTTAGTCAGCTACAAGAGCAGCTTAAAAAACAGGGGTTTGTAATAACGATACCCGACCCTGATGAAACGTGGCCTATTTGTGCAATGAAGTTGGGGGAGTTGCGTGTCGACTTTATGCCCGATGATGAAACCATATTAGGTTTTGGTAACCGCTGGTATAAAGCCGCAATGGCGACCGCAATACCTTATGCGCTCACTAAAACCTTAACCATCAACCTAGTGAGCCCTCTGTATTTTATTGCTACTAAATTAGAAGCCTTCAAAGGCCGCGGCAAGGGTGATGTGTTGGCTAGTCGTGATATAGAAGATATTTTAAATTTGCTCGATGGCCGTTCCGAACTCGTCAGTGAAATCCAAAAAAGCGAGACAGAATTACAGCACTATATCGCTACAGAAATAAGTCAGCTATTAGCACTTACTGATTTTGAATATGCAGTGGCCAGCCAAGCTAAAAATTCACAAGAGCGAGAAGACTTAATCTTTGAACGCTTGGATTTATTAGCAGCGCCTGTCTCGCAAGAGCAGCCTTAATGAATATTTCATGGCAAAGCCAGCAGGGCCAAAAGCGGCGCAGTAACAACGATGCCGTGGCCATTGGCTATGTAGAGAACTGTGTGCAGCAAACAGCTGCGGAAAGTAAGGGCTGCTTATTAGCCATTGTGGTGGATGCCGCTGAAAAAACCACTCGCGCTCAGGCGTTCGCCCAGCACTGGGCCAATACTATTATCTATAAAGCCACTCATACCTCAGCCTACACCAGCCCCGAGTTATTAATTGAGCTAATGCACGGTCAGCAAAAGCAGCTGCGGCGGCAATATCTGCATGATATTGCCAGCTATTGTCTGTTGCGCCTGGAACTTGATAGCGGTTGTTTTCAGCTGCTGAATATTGGCGATTGCCAAGCGGGTATTCAGCACAGTGAAGGCATAGGCTGGTTAATGACACCCCACCACATTAATCAACATTATTTAACGCGCTCACTAAACGCCAAACGCTTCTTGCGCCCAGATATTATCGAATCAACACTCGCAAAAAACGATCGCCTATTGCTATGTACCGATGGTTATTGGTACGAACACTTACAGCAAAAAAATCCGCTTAAGCAGCTAGCCGATGATGCCAGTGTGCTGACCATTAGCCATGGGGCACAATGCTTGACGATGGAAAGTGACGCCTATAATTTATTTGCCAGTTATCGTTAACTGTTGGGTCTCGCCTGATGGTATGTCTTTTAGGAGCTACTCATTATTCCTCGCTC
>JAGLCE010000032.1 GCA_023146365.1 Endozoicomonadaceae bacterium | reverse complement strand
AGGTCATCGCCAGACTTTAATTTTTATTGAATTCTTTATTGTGAATCAAGCACAGTAAAGCGAGTGCTCTTGTAGCTCA
Organism: Endozoicomonadaceae bacterium; assembly: GCA_023146365.1. GTDB lineage: Bacteria > Pseudomonadota > Gammaproteobacteria > Pseudomonadales > Endozoicomonadaceae > Kistimonas. Next base: position 7,107 of record JAGLCE010000032.1, on the reverse strand, counting down.
GGTGGTAGAGCACACCCTTGGTAAGGGTGAGGTCGGCGGTTCAAATCCGCCCAAGAGCTCCATGTTAATAAAGCCTTGAAGGTTCCTTTAGGGTTTTTTTATGTCTGTATTAAAAGTGATTACTTCCATCTGTCTTTTATCTGCGCACATAGTGACATTAATGTAGTGTTACATGATGGGTTTTCTAGTATCGATCGCTATATAGGACACTTTGGCGTTCGCTGCCTACACTTGCTCATGCTGAAATCCTAAGCGTTTGGAGTAAAATTATGACATTGCAGTATAGTAAGTAGCCGTATGATACTAACATTTCTTGTTGTTATAGTTGTTGGTTGTTCAGCAACACCAAAGCAGTCAGCGTGGTGGAAGTGTGCTCTTGCAAGTGCGGCAGTGGGGGCTGCAGGTGTGGCGCCGCGTCTGACAGAGAGACTGCCACATGGGGCGCAGTGGGAGTGGGGGTGGTTTTATCTGTGCCTTGAGTGGCGAGAAAGGGTCGAGGAGTCTTGGTTATTATCATGATGGTGTCGTAGATGAGCACGATCAATGCAAAAATAGACCCGCAGGTGCCTGTCGATCAATATGGCTGTCCGACTCTTCTCTCGGAGAGAGGTTTACAAGAGGTTATGTTCAAGCTTGATTCCGCTGAATTGACCGATCAGACTGAAACATTTTTGAAGAAAAAAGCAGCTTACCTGAAGAGCAATACCAATGCGCACTATCAGTTAATAGAATATACCGACTCCACTGGGCAGGTTGACTACAATAAAAAGCTTTCCCAAAATCGAGCTGATGTTGTTATGGATTATCTGATTAATCAAGGTGTTAATCGTGTTAAATTAACGATTAAATGGATGGGGAACAATGACTCAGTGGGCAATAATGCCAGCGAGAAAGGACGAATAAAGAACAGACGTGTCGAAACAGAGTTGATTAATACAGCCAGTATACCACCACAATGTACGGTAAATTTGAAGGAAATATCATAAATTTTCATGATATTTCCTCTTGTTAGGTGATATTTAAGAATTTAGAAGCAACATGCTGAGAATAATGTTGTCTATAGAAGTAGAGAGCTTAATGTGCTTTTGTTAGCAAAAATAACGATAATGGTTATTGCGTTGGGTATCGTCTAGATAAAGAATGCTGTGTTATATCAAAAAACATGATGAGCAGGTGTTATTTCTAGTTAACAATGTGGTAGTTAATTCTATAACCGTTGTAAGGGCTGGCTTGCAGTTTATTTGATCTGTCAATGCTAGATTTATCTGATTTCTATCTTTAGGTATAAAAAAAATATGTATTCAACAGAAGAGGTTCTTTCCTCCGATTTTCTCCAAAAAGGGGCTGATTCATTGAAAGCCCAGATATCCAGTTGCTACAGTTTGGATGAGGCAGAGTGGCTATTACAGCTGATGACATTGGCTGAGCCATCTTCTGAAGAGATCACTGCGATTGAAGAGCGAGCTACCCAGCTAATAGAGAAAGTTCGTCGTCGTGATGATGCGATTCTCATGATTGATGCTTTGTTACTCCAGTACAGTTTGGATACGAAAGAAGGCATTTTGCTGATGTGTCTGGCTGAAGCGTTAATGCGTATCCCTGATGCGAAGACGGCAGACTCACTGATTCGTGACAAGCTGAGCGTGGCTGATTGGGAGCAATACCTTAGTAAGAGTGATTCGCTATTGGTGAATGCTTCAACGTGGGGGTTAATGTTAACCGGTAAAGTGGTGACGATGAATTCATCTGATGATGGAACGATAAAAGGTGTCATCAATCGGTTGGTCAATCGTTTGGGTGAGCCTGTGATTCGTGAGGCCATGCATCAGGCGATGAAAATTATGGGCAAGCATTTTGTGTTAGGCAGAACGATCCAGGAAGCCTTGAATAATGCTCGTGACTATCGCGAAAAGGGGTATACTTACTCATTTGATATGCTAGGAGAGGCCGCACTAACGGCTGATGATGCACAACGTTATTATGATGCTTATGTGCAAGCGATAGAAACTACCGGTCAGTGTAGTGATAATACTGAAAAAACATCCCCGTCTACTATTTCTGTTAAGCTTTCCGCGCTGCATCCTCGTTATGAGCCTAGCCAGGAAGCGCGGGTGATGACAGAACTCTATGATTCGCTATTGGTGTTACTCAAAAAAGCGCGTTCATGTGGGGTCGGTATCACCATTGATGCAGAAGAAGCAGATCGTCTTGAATTGTCGCTGAAGCTATTTGAAAAGTTGTACCGGCATCCAGATGTGAAAGGCTGGCAGCAATTCGGCTTAGTGGTTCAGGCTTATTCCAAACGTGCGCTTCCGGTCTTGTGCTGGCTTGCTGCACTTGCACGAGAGGTTGGCGATTGTATCCCAGTGCGCTTGGTGAAAGGTGCCTATTGGGACAGTGAAATAAAATTGGCTCAAGAGCTTGGATTGTCGACAGATTATCCGGTATATACCCGAAAGGAGGCGACTGACGTTGCTTATCTGGCTTGTGCCCGTTTTCTGTTGAGTGACACGGTTTCGGGTCTGATCTATCCGCAGTTTGCCAGTCATAATGCCCATACTGTTGCTAGTATTCTCAGCATGGCAGAGCATAGAAATTTCGAATTTCAGCGGCTGCATGGTATGGGGGATGCGTTATATAATACGATTATTGAGCAAGAATCAGCGGCTGTTAGAATTTATGCGCCGGTGGGTAGTCATCAGAATCTTTTGCCCTATTTGGTTAGGCGTTTACTTGAAAATGGAGCTAATACGTCGTTTGTTCATCGGCTTGTTGATGCAAAAACACCGGTCTCTGATTTAGTCAAGCACCCTGTCTCTGTGTTGAAAAGTTATTTATCTTTTTCAAATGACCGTATTCCGCAGCCATCGGAAATCTTTGAGCCTTTGCGTCGAAATTCAGCCGGCATTAATATTAATATTGAATCACAATGGCTGCCATTTCAGACGGCGGTCAAAGCGTATCTGCAGATATGCTATTCAGCCGGACCGATTATTCAAGGGAAGAGGGTTGAGACTGTACACAAGCATTCAGTGCAATGTCCTTACCAGTTAGATGATCAGGTGGGCGAGATTGACTGGGCGGATGCACAGCATGTGGATCAGGCCATTACAGTCGCTAGTAATGCTTGGCCTGACTGGAGTAATCGACCTGTCAGTGAGCGAGCAGACTGCCTTGATCGTCTCGCAGAGTTGTTGGAAGATCATCAGCCGGAATTTGTGGCGTTGTGTCACAGGGAGGCAGGTAAAACCATACAGGATTCTATCGACGAGATCCGAGAGGCTGTGGATTTTTGTCGTTATTATGCTGTTCAGGCTCGAGAGAATTTCACAGTAAAATCCTTGCTTGGGCCTACGGGTGAATTAAATGAGCTGTATCTGACAGGCAAAGGTGTTTTTGCTTGTATCAGCCCATGGAACTTTCCATTGGCAATTTTTATTGGACAAGTGTCAGCAGCACTGGTCGCTGGGAATGCCGTCATTGCCAAACCTGCAGAACAGGCTGGGCTGATTGCCTGGAGAACGGTGCAGCTAATATTGGAAGCAGGTGTCCCAAAGGATGTTATCCAGTTTTTGCCTGGGGATGGTTACACCGTTGGCGCTGCACTGGTGGCAGATGAACGCGTGGCTGGCGTGGCTTTCACCGGCTCAACGGAGACAGCGAAGCAGATCAATCGCACGCTCTCTGCCAAGGAAGGTCCAATTGCTACCCTTGTTGCAGAAACAGGGGGGCAGAATGCGATGATTGTGGATTCAACGGCTCTACCTGAGCAAGTGGTTGTCGATGTGATTCACTCTGCATTTTCCAGTGCTGGTCAACGCTGCTCAGCATTGCGGGTACTTTATTTGCAGCAAGATGTGGCCGATCGGATGATTGAGTTGTTGCAAGGGGCTATGGCTGAATTGTCGGTTGGAAATCCTGTGCTGCATGAAACTGATATCGGCCCTGTTATTGATGGGGATGCACGGGGGCATTTGCAGGCACACATTAATTGTATGAAACAGTCGGCAATTCTTCTGGCTGAAACTCCACTGTCGGCTGATTGCGATAATGGTTATTTCTTATCGCCCGTTGCATTTGAAATACAGTCGATTAGCGAGCTGAACAAGGAACACTTTGGTCCTGTTTTGCATGTGATACGTTATGCTTTCAGCGAGCTTGACCGTGTCATTGATGAGATTAATAAAACAGGTTTTGGCCTGACACTGGGTATTCATACGCGTAATGAAGCAACAGCGGCTTATATTGATCGTTGTGTCAGAGTAGGCAATGTGTATGTTAATCGAAATCAGATCGGTGCTGTGGTGGGTGTTCAGCCATTTGGTGGGCAAGGGTTGTCGGGAACCGGTCCCAAAGCGGGTGGGCCTCATTATTTATTTCGATTTGCGACAGAACGAACACGCTCGACGAATACAACGGCTGTTGGTGGCAATGCCTCTTTGTTGTCCATGGGGGTAGAGAGCGTTGAATAGAGATTTATCAACGTGCTTAGGAGAGAGCTAAAGCAGCTTAGTAATGGGTTGTTTTAGCTCTAGATTTCAAGAAGGTTTTTCTGAATATTCGGTTGTTTTACTGTCCAGATTCATAGCCTGATATACTGCGTGACCGTAGTGGCAACTTCGAACCTCAACGATTGGTTTATCAATGTCAACTTTTAACTTGCTTGAATAGAAGAAGTTTTTTTAGCAAGTGTCGCATGGATCATGCTTTTTTTTAACATGAGTTGTCAGTGTGTGTTCATTTAGCATGCGTTGCGAGTGAAGGAAAGATTAGCAAAAGCCTAACTTTAAATGATCGCAGATGAAGTAATTGATGAAAAAAAAGAAGAATAGCCTGTGTGAATAAACACCTTGTCATACTCAATAAACATGGCTCCAACATGGCTCCAACATTAATAAAATCGAGATTGTTATTGTGAGAGGAGACTAACGCATAATATTTTCTGACACAAGAAGATTATTCCGTTGCTCAATAGCCGGTTAGCAAGATTCTTTCAAGTTATAAAATAACAAGATACACCACATGGCTAATCATATTGTTTAATTATTGTTAGTTCACACAAAGCAATGAACTTTTTCAATAATCGTTACTCAAATATGATATAAGTAAGGTTTAATGTGAATTAAACAAAAAGAAAAACGCTCAATAATTACATGTTATAACACAACAGTATAAATTAACAGTAACTGTCTTTTATCGGTGAAACATGGATAGTAAAAGTATCAATTTTTCAATAATGGCTTTATGCTCGTACACTTGGAATAGAAATCGTTTTCATAAAAAGTCTACGGCAATGAATGTTGCCATGTGTGTAAAATCGCTAATCTGTGCATTATTTTGTAACCGAAAAGTGCAGTTATCGAAAGTAGAATCAATATACAATGAAAATAATAATTGTAACACTATTTTTGGTAAAGAATATAAAACATATAAAGATCGTATCAATCAGCGGAAAACTGAAGAACAACTTAACACTGAAAAAAAACTTAACACTGAAAAACAACATATAGTTGAAAAACAGGATAACTCTACTCACCAGTCAACATTGAAAGTTCAATATATTTCTGCAAATGAATTTAATAAACTTATTGATAATCAAACTGCTGAAGATGATATTCATTACATAATAGAAGAAAATATACGACTACACCGTGTGTACGGTTCAAAAGAATTTAAGTTACCTGAGCATTTAACGATACTAGGATCTTTCGATGCTACTGGCAATCTCGATCTTGAACACCTACCAGAAGACTTTACTATCACTGGCTTCATTGATCTTTCCGGATGTTCGAACCTGACAGGCATTCCTGACTCATTCAATAAAATCAATCAAGCTATTGATTTATCTAACTGCACCGCCCTAACCAAGGTACCCGAAACAATGACAGCAAAGTTGAGTATTAATTTTTCAGGATGCACCAGCCTAAAAAATCCACCTCTAAAAATTAGCGTCGGCACCACTCTTTTCTTTCGTAACTGCATCAATCTTGAGCGACTACCCAGGGAGATTAATGCCTTGACCATTGTTGATTGTACTAATTGTCCGAAGATTAAATCATAGACTCTATAAGTTTATTTAATATCTTGGGATATCTATATTTTAGTAATCCATAGATTGCCACAATAACCGACACACATGGAGTGGATTTGAGAGCTAGCTGCTCGTAGGCTGTAGTTCTCACAAAACAACCCAGGTATCCATATTGAAAAACCATTACAAGCAGCTAACTCTGACTGAACGATAGCATTTACGTTTGATAACAGTGGAGAGTTCGCAGACCACGTAAGCATAACTCGAGCATTAGGCGGTAAAAACTATTTTGCCAAGCCATACCAGTCATGGCAACGTGAATTTAACGAGAATACTAATGCGATTCTTTCCCAAGGAAATGAAAACTGGCGGCTTATCTAGACATAAAATTGATGAGGCTCAATGTCTAATCAACATACGCCCGCGAAAAGCCTTAAACTACTTTAATCCGATTGAGTTTTTATCGGGCAAGCGTGTGTCACCTATGCTATCGATCTATGGTCAACATTAATAAAGTCTGAGTGTTAATCTTGGGGCAATTAACAGACATAACGTAAGAGCACTCCATAGTCTTGGGTAACTTCTTAATGTTGATGCAGCCATTCAAGCAAAGAGTGTCGCCGGTAATAATATGTTGTGGTAGAGTTGTTAGGCTGGTGCATCCTGAAAAATTTATACTTATATGTGCTTTCATGGTTTCGGGTAGTTTGGTTAGGGCGGTGCAGTTAGTTAAATAAAGACTCCCACCGATTGTACTGATGGATTCAGGAATGGCCTTTATCGGACATCTGGAAAGATTAATAGAACCAGTGATAGTACAGTCTTCTGGCAGGTGGGTAAGACCAGTACAAGAAGCATCGAAGTGTCCTATTACCATTAAATGCTCAGGTAACTTAAATTCTTTTGAACCGGATACCTGGTGTAGTTTTAGATGTTCTGTCACTATGTAATAAATATCATCTGAAGCAGTTTGATTATTAATAAGGTTATTAAATTCATTCGCAGAAATATATTGAACTTTCAATGTTGACTGGTGAGTAGAGTTATCCTGTTTTTCAACTGTATGTTGTTCTTCA
>JAGLCE010000031.1 GCA_023146365.1 Endozoicomonadaceae bacterium | reverse complement strand
TTCAGTGTTATGTTTTTTTTCAACTTTATGTTTTTTTTCAACTTTATGTTTTTTTTCAGTGTTAAGTTGTTCTTCAATTTTCCGATAATTGATACGATCTTTATATTTTTTATATTCTTTACCAAAAATAGTGTTACAATTATTATTTTCATTGTATATTGATTCTACTTGCGATAACTGCACTTTTCGGTTACAAAATAATGAACAGATTAGCGATTTTACACACATAACAAGATTCATTGCCGTAGACTTTTTATGAAAACGATTTCTATTCCAAGTGTACGAGCATAAAGCAATGATTGAAAAATTGATACTTTTACTATTCATACTTCACCGATAAAAGACAGTTACTGCTAATTTATACTGTTGTGTTATAACATATAATTATTGATCGTTTTTCTTTGTGTTTAATTCACATTAAACCTTACTTACATCATATTTGAGTAACGATTATTGAAAAAGTTCATTGTTTTGTGTGAACTAACAATAATTAAACAATATGATTAGCCATGTGGTGTATCTTGTCTCACTAAAATTTATATCAACTATAGATTTAAGTAAATCATACCACCTATATGGGCTTCTTTGGGTATTGTCGCTGTAGTAGAGGTATAAAGACTGCCTTCGATATGAATTTCAGCGGGTAGGAATCTCATCTTGGGGCAATGATGAAATATAGCATGGCCACCGACATGAATACTTTCGGGCGGGTAATCTATGTTGATGCAGTAACAACAGTTAAGATGGGTGCCGGTAATAATTTTCTTAGGTAGGAATTTTAGATTTATGCATCCTGCAAAATTAATAAACATACTTGCTACCATGGTTCCTGGTACCTTGGTTAGGTTGGTACAGTTAGATAAGTTAATACTCCCATTGATTTTATTTAAAGATTCAGGATATCTCGTTATACTCGAGCATCCGGAAAAAGAAATGGAGCCAGTAACAGTGATTTTTTCCGGTATCTGCGTAAGATTTGAATTATTAGAAAGATTAAGATTTCCAATGATCGTTAAATAATCGGGTAACACAAAATCCATTATATCATCGTTTCTGTATGTGAAATCCCCTTCCAGAATGTAATGAATATTATTTGAAAAACTTTGATTATCAATGAGCTCCTTAAGCTCGTTAGCAGAAATAATTATAGTTTTCAATGTGGAGTTGTTATGATGGTTTATAGCGTTATGCAGTACTTCAGTTTTACGTTGATCGAGATGATTTTCATATTCTTTACCAAAAATAGTGGAACGATTATTATTTTCATTGTATATTGATTCTACTTGCGATAACTGCACTTTTCGGCTACAAAATAATGCACAGATTATCGCTTTTACACACATGACAGCATTCATTGCCGTAGACTTTTTATGAAAACGATTTCTATTCCAAGTGTACGAGCATAAAGCCATTATTGAAAAATTGATACTTTGATTATCCATGTGTCACCTATAAAAAAAATTAACTTACGTTATACTGGATGATTGTTTCGATTTTTGTATTTAATTCACATTAACTCTTACTATGTAAGAGTGATTATTATTTAAAAGATTCATTTTCTTTGTGTGAATTAATAAAAATTAATCAATATTATTGGCCATGTGGTGTATTTTGTTTTTTGATAGGCTGAAAGAGTTTTTCTCTCAATGCCTTTATAAAATAAAGGCTGGTAATGAACGTATAGAGTTCGGTGCTGGTTATCATTTTGTCAGTAGGTGAAAACCATGGTTAGCTAATTTTACTGATATGAAACCTCTCGACTGTCAATATTTCAGGATAAATATATCACTATTAACTCACGGTACAGATTGTCGTTAAACACCTTGCGTAAGCTTCGTAGTGGGTGACAAAACAGGGAAAGTTCAATGATATTGGCTTATAGCCGTGGGTTGTGCTGAGGTTTCTCTATTGTAGAGGGGTAGTGATATGGCAGACGGTCGTTTTTCTGGTTCTTCCTATAAAAAAAGGGAGAGCCGGTAGGCTTTCCCTTTTTCGTGTGTTAACGAAAATTGTTTGTTAGGCCATGGCGCTCTTGGCCTGTGCAGTGATCAGAGCAAATGTATCCTTCTCGTGAACAGCCAGGTCAGCCAGAATCTTACGATCGATTTCGATGTTGGCTCTCTTCAAACCAGCAATCATGCGGCTGTAGGACAGACCGTTTGCACGGGCGCCAGCATTGATACGGGCGATCCATAGTGCACGGAACTGACGCTTGCGCTGACGACGGTCACGATAGGCATATTGACCTGCCTTGGTAACCGCTTGCTTGGCTACACGGAATATCCGTGAACGGGCACCGTAGTAACCTTTGGCCTGTTTCAGTACTTTTTTGTGACGACGTCGAGCGATGACGCCACGTTTTACACGTGCCATAAGCTTAACTCTCCAAAAACCATAAAACTGAACATAGTCGGTGATTACAGGCGAAGCATTTGCTTAACCCTAGCCTTGTCGGTCGGACCTACTAGACTGGTGCCACGCAACTGACGTTTACGTTTTGTAGTCATTTTGGTTAGGATATGGCTTTTGAAGGCTGATTTACGCTTGAAACCGCTAGCGGTTTTCTTGAAGCGTTTGGCAGCTCCGCTTTTTGTCTTCATCTTAGGCATTGCTAAAACTCCGCATTTGGGCGATCAGTAAAAAGTTTACCCGATGCCGATTGGATAAAAAATAAAGTGTCTCAGAAAAGGGAAGTCTGCCTGATTGCAAGACCGGACAGCTTCACCGTTGACTGAATTACTTTTTCTTTCGGGGCCCAAGGATCATGATGAGTTGACGGCCTTCCATTTTCGGACGCTGTTCCACGACACCCACCTCTTCCAAGTCTTTCTCGACTCGGTTAAGAAGTTCCATGCCCAGATCCTGGTGAGCCATCTCCCGACCACGATATCGCAGCGATATCTTGGCTTTGTTACCCTCTTCAAGGAAACGTATCAGGTTGCGCAGTTTTACCTGATAATCCCCTTCCTCAGTCCCAGGACGGAATTTGATCTCTTTTACCTGGGTATGCTGCTGTTTCTTTTTGGCGACGGCTTTCTGTTTCTTTGTTTCGTACAGATGCCTGCCATAATCCATGATTTTACAGACTGGTGGTTCGCTGGTCGCGTTGATTTCCACCAAGTCTAATCCAGCATTAACGGCCTGTTCAAGAGCGTCACGGAATGCGACTATGCCAACCTGCTGGCCTTCAGCGTCGATCAGACGTACTTCTTGTGCACGAATATTCTGATTTATCGGAGCAACAGGTGCCTGTCGCCGATCCCGTGGGTTAGGACGTTTAATTGCTATATCTCCTGTTTATGTGTCGGAGGCCGTTGTTATGCGGCCACGTTTGGCAATTTCTGCCACCAGCATTCCTTGGAATGCTTCAAGTGTCATGGAACCGAGGTCTTCCCCAGAACGCATGCGGACGGCGACAGTGCCGAATTCTACTTCCTTACTTCCTACGACAATTAAGTAAGGAACACGTTCAATAGTGTGTTGTCGAATTTTAAATCCGATCTTCTCATTTCTCAAGTCTGCTGTTATTCGTAAACCCTGTTTTTCAAGGGTTTTTTTCAGCTGAATGGCATATTGTGCCTGAGCATCGGTAATATTGAGTACTGCGACCTGTACGGGCGCTAGCCATATCGGAAAGCGACCTTCGTAATGTTCAATTAAAATCCCGATGAAGCGCTCGAAGGAGCCCAGTATCGCACGATGCAGCATGACTGGTGTTTTTCGTTCGCCATCCTCGTCCACAAATTCCGCCTCTAATCGGCCCGGCATGGAGAAATCAACCTGTATAGTACCACATTGCCACACACGACCTAGACAGTCCTTCAAGGAAAATTCAATTTTTGGGCCATAGAAGGCACCTTCGCCTGGCAGTTCATCCCATGGCAGCGCCTTGGCGTTTAGCGCTTCTTCCAGCGCTTTTTCTGCTTTATCCCAGCTTTCGTCTGAACCGACCCGATTGTCTGGGCGAGTGGACAGCTTGTAAATTAGGTTATCAAAGCCGAAATCATCGTACACTTCGTGTAAAAAGTCGATAAACTCGGAGACTTCGGTCTGAATCTGGCCTTCGCTCACGAAGATGTGGGCGTCGTCCTGAACGAAGCCACGCACCCGCATGATACCATGTAACGCACCCGATGGTTCATTTCGGTGGCAAGAGCCAAACTCAGCCAAACGGAGTGGCAGGTCGCGGTAACTGCGGAGCCCTTGATTAAATATCTGTACATGGCAGGGACAGTTCATCGGTTTGATGGCAAAATCGCGATTCTCGGAAGAGGTGGTGAACATGTCATCCTTAAATTTGTCCCAGTGACCGGACTTTTCCCAGAGGCTGCGATTCACGATCTGTGGTGTTTTAATTTCTAAATAGCCATGGTCATTCTGTTTCTGACGCATGTACTGTTCCAGTACTTGGTAGAGGCACCAGCCTTTCGGATGCCAGAACACCATACCTGGTGCCTCTTCCTGAATGTGGAAGAGATCCAGTTTCTTGGCCAGCTTACGGTGATCACGTTTTTTAGCTTCTTCAATGCGTTTGATGTACGCCTTGAGCTCTTTCTTGTCGCCCCACGCTGTACCGTAAATGCGGGTCAGCATTTTGTTGTTGTGGTCACCACGCCAGTAGGCACCGGACAGCTGGGTCAGTTTGAAGATCTTCAGAAAACGAGTGTTAGGCACATGGGGGCCACGGCACATATCGACATATTCTTCGTGGTGATAGAGACCAACTTGCTCAACGGAGTCATCTAGTTTGTCGATGATCTCTATCTTGTAGGTTTCACCGCGCGCCTCAAAAAGGCGGCGTGCTTCGGCCTTGGGTGTCCACTGTTTGATGATATCGTAGTGTTTGTTGATCAGTGTTTGCATCTGCTTTTCCAGCACATGCAAATCATCGGGCGTGAAAGGTTGGTCGGTATCGATGTCGTAATAGAAGCCGTCCTCGATGACTGGGCCGATCGCCATTTTCGTATCAGGACGCAACTGCTTCATCGCATGACCGATCATGTGAGCGCACGAGTGACGAATAATCTCCAGACCTTCCTGGTCACGGGGTGTGATAATAGCCAGTTCGGCATCTTCACTGATGATCTCGCAGGCGTCCATCAGTTGGCCGTTCACCCGACCCGCCAAGGTCGACTTCGCTAGACCAGGGCCGATATCGGCAGCTATCTCCATGATGCTCTGGGGAGTGTCGTATTTGCGCTTGCTACCGTCAGGAAGGGTAATCGCAGGCATTAGGGGGATCCTTACTATTGTCAGTGGCGACCAGTACCAAAGGCCGCATGAGGCTCAAAGTTTGCGCTGCCTTCATAATGATTATTGTTAGCAACGTAAAACACTTTTAGACCAACCACAAGAGATATCAACGAATCATACCAGCAAACAAAAGAGACCGTTATACGGAAAAAAGAGCAATTGTCAACCGATAACCGAAAAAACGAGATCAAAATGGACGATTAACCTTACTCAAAAGGCAGGATACATTGACCAGAAAGTAGCGAGCTTTTCATCTCATTCATGGAGCGAAGCCTACACGGTCAGGCGCAATGTCAAAGGCGATGGGTCTATTATCACTGATTAAACTGTCATTTTATTGATGTCCATTACTCAACCCATGATACCTTCCCAAAATTATGATGCTGTTGTTATTATTGGTGCCGACGCATCGCTGTACACTTGGAGAAAGAGAGCGGTATTCTTCAGGTAGAGCGTGACAAAGTGTGTCGGTTATTGTGGAAATCTAGGCTTCAATACAGCTTAATGAAAATTTAGACCTAGCTTTATACCACGAAATATGAGCATCGATTTTTTCACATAATAAGGGAAAAATTTCATTTTCTCTAGTATATAGTTCTGTAGTAGGCACGTGAATTATCATATATCCCATTTTTATGCATGCCTTACTTTTTGAAAAATATTTACCATTGAGTACGCTGTCCTTATCCAAGTAATGCTGAGGGCCATTAGCTTCAATAATTAACATAAATTCGGGGAAAACCATATCAACCGGTGGCATACCATGCAGGCTAATCTCACTATCTATTCTGTAATCGACATACAGGTTTCTTAAGTTATCTATTAAATTTTTCTGAATACTTGATATTGATACATCGTACTTTATATTTACATTGTCATGAGCAATGTTTAACCAGAATTTAGCACATGTCATGGTTTTAATAGCATATTCAAATTCATCTGTTTCATCTATCTGTAATGTATTTTCTATTTGTTGGATTAGATAGATCATTACTTTACGCAAATCATGTTTCAATGGCTCGCCTTCATCATACCAACTATAAAAATAGGTGAAAGATGATAACATCCACGATTTACTTTTCTGATCTTTTAACGTACTCAGAATATTACTTTGTATAATCTCATGAAGTAGATATTTTAGATTTTTCAATTTTAATCCTATTACAGCTATGGAATCAAACATCGGTAATATTACATTGTGATCTACTTCCTCCATCTCTTTTATGCCTTTCTGGATCAATCTATCTAGTAGTGTATTAACTAATTTATCAATACTCTTCGTCCAGTTACCTCCTGAGCGGATCAACTTACCAATATCCGATATTATTTTGCAGGCATTTACCGTTGTTAGCTTATTTTCATTTCCTAACAAAGTATCCATACATTTATCCAAAAACTTGTTGACAAATTCCACCTGAAAAGTCGGGATAAAAAATAATACTCTTGATGTATTTTTCAATATTTTAATTGATAATTCAATATCAATCTTCTCTTTACTGTCCAACAAAGCCTTGAATGGATTGTTAATAAACGATGTCAATGACGGCTCCCGCGATGCCTCACGAATAATTTTATGTTGCATTAAATTTCCGAAGCTCCACATTAAATGATTGATATGATTAAAAGTAAGGCACAAGGTATTTTCTTCTGTTAAAGAGACTGTTGAAAAGTACAATTCGTTTATAGAATCAATAGATTCTGCATTAAGATCCATGTGTTCAGCTATAAGTCCTATACCCCACAACTGAGAGATGGAATAGTGCATGTTGAGCTGATACCGTTTTTTAAATGCAATACCAATGAGTTTCTCGAATATATTCCTAAGTTTCGACTTAAAGTTAATATTGTTATTTATCATTTCAGCGATGGACTTGATAAGTATGGCAACATTAACACTATCATAAGAGTCGATTTTTTCTTCTAGGGAAGGAGTCCATGAAGCAATTGCCTGAGAGTCGATTTTTTCTTCTAGAGAAGGAATCAATGAAGCAATTGCCTGAGTGCACAATAATTCAGTTGATTCAATTAAACAAGTATCTAACAATATCGATGAGGAATAAAAAATATTCACAACTTCATTACAACTAAATCCGCTTGACTTTTTAGGTATACAGGACAACAACAGCATCTCTGTTTCATCAAAGTTACAACGCTTTTCTAGTACGGATGCATGTACAAAAAAGCTTATCAACACTAAAATTAAACTAATCTCTCTTTTATCAAAATGTTTGATATTAGGAATTAGATAGGGCAAGAGTGATATAGCTACATCGATACCAGTATGATCGTCATACTTCAGTACATTCAACTCGAACAATTCTTTTATTGATAACAATATAATTTCTAATTTAGGGTATTCGAATTTGCTTTTATGTTGAACTATAGCTTTCAATAAATAATCAACTGAAACTTTAATATACTGTTCGTCTGGACTAATTTTTCTGTTCTGAATAAGTTTAACTATGCATGTAATAGGACCAATGATCATGACCTCATTAAGCGTTTTTTCCCATAAAGAAAGTACGATCAATAGTTCAATTGCCATATTATAAATTTCCGAAAACAACTCTTTTAATAACGACTTATTAATAAGAATCTTTATATCATTTAGTGCGCAAGATATACCCATACATTTAACGGAGTTTCTGTTATATTTGCATTGTGTAGTAATCTCCGATATCAATGATTTAATTAATTTTACTTGCAAATGACGGATCTCTTCTGTTACTTCGTAAAATATACCAAGCAACCTTAAATCATGATGCAACATCCATTTGGGTGCCCAATTAAAGTGTTTGAAAAATGGCTTCCATCGACTAAACTTTTGAATAAACAGTACTTTCTCTTGCGTTGTGATATCATGATTTCTAAGTTGGTTAATTTTTTTTATAAGAAAATAACACATTGATACAGTGTCTTTATTAAACCCCGAATCGGCTATGGCGTCAATGTTTGATAATAAATTTTTGATTGTAACAATTATTAAATCATCCCTACCTGAATTTGAACAAGAAACTAACGATACAGTTTTACCCACGGAGGAGCGAGCTACCTGTGAATAACTGTGCGTTTTTGGTCGAGCTCCATGAAAAGTATCACTAGACACATATTCATCATCATTTCTGTGTTGACCTGATGATGAAGAGTCAGACGTTTCTGCTTGATTTTCAAAAGCATCTGCATAGATAATCGGCTTTAAAGAACGTTGTTCAATATGTCTTTGTGGACTTGAGCCTAAAGATGAAGGGTTATTTTTACTGTCTTCACTTATTTCACTGACAGAATTTCTTGGGTCACATGAAGTCCCTCTCAGTAAGGCATCTCCGGATTCAGCTCGAACCTTGCCACGGGCCCAGTTGCTAGATTCTTTATCCACATTTTTAGCGGTAATAATGATTTTTTTTGACATGTTATTAGTGATTTTTTCCATAATACATAACACCTTACTTGATTTCATAAGAATAATTTATAAACGTAATCAGTTGGACTATCTGTTTTTCTAATGGTTCAACGAACTTTTAACCAATTGGTTATATGGCAGATAGTGTCAAAGAAAGCATGCAGCACAAATAACGTGAGGCGACTAAAAAAAATGGTAAGTCAGCATAGCTCTAAAATAATTTAAGAGTTGATAGGGAGTGTCTAAGTTGCGTATGTTTATAGATACTCGTTCATAGGGATTTGTATGGATCATTGTGTATAATGCTCGCTGTTTATTAAGTTGTGATTGCAGTTGTGATTGAAAGGGGTCGCCTATCCATGGAGTTTTTTTTCAACGAGACGATCGCCAGCCGATTTACCAAGCAGGGTTTAGGTGACTTTGCTAGTTTGTGGGATCTCAAACTTGAGTGGTTCGAGCCGGTCAATGAACGTCGGAACGGTTGGAGTGGCGTTGCTCGGCACACACTGCTGGGCGACCAGCCGCTTCAGTTCTTCATTAAGCGTCAGCAGAACCATAATACTCGCCAGCTCATACATCCGATTCGCGGTGTACCCACTTTTCGCCGAGAATACCACAACATTCAGATGTTCCGCTCATACGGTATTCACACCCTGACACCGCTTTATTACGGTGAGCGCCGTGTTGACGGTAATGATCAGGCGATATTGATCACCCGAGCATTGAATGGTTACGAGAACCTGTTTGACTGGTATTACAATGCGGTGATCAGCCAGCCAGAAGAAGCGATCAATGCTGTATTAGCGGTTATTGCCCAAGTAGTGCGCAAGCTGCATGATCAGGGAATAGCTCACTATTGTTTGTACCCGAACCATATTTTTGTTCGGACACCCGATGCAAAAATATCTGGCCAGGATCAAGATATTGAGATCATTCGGTTGATAGATTTGGAGAAAGCGCGACGCTTCTCCTTGCCGTTCAGCTATATTCGACGGTTCAAGGATTTAGAGTGTTTTATGCGGCATGCGAGGTGTTTTTCATTCACGCACATTCGTTATTTGCTGGACTGTTACTTTGGGGACGATATGGTTCCGAGCGGTCAGCGCCTGCATCGGAAGATGCTCAAAGCCTTGGTGGCTCAGCAGGCAGAGAGACTGAGTTTTTATCAAGACTAACAACCGTCTCTAGCGCATCGAAGAGAGGGGTATTCTTTGTGGGGACTGTCAATTAGATTGTGTTTCTGCTTATCATTAACCCCTGCGGGAAGATACGCATTATGAATATTAAAGCGCACTAAACGTTGCTAAAACCCTTAAAGAAAGCCGAGAAAGACATTAGCGACCTTAGACCTTAGTTGTATGCTAAAACAGTCAATGTTGGGGCTGTCACTCGACACTGAGCTGGCACTAAAGCAGGTATTAATATTATACGGTCTATGACCCAAAGACGCTGAAGTATCCGTTGACTTCGCTATGACTGCCTATGATGCTATGCATGACCTACGTGATGGATTGAGCTTAACATACTTAGGTTATCGGTTATCAGGCGTTTTTAATCTCTTTGGCTAGTTTAGTTCAAATGCTAGAGATTTTATCTTCTCCGTGTCGATTGGTACCGCTTATTTTTCACCCTTTTGAGGGTATTAGTAGAAGGCCGATTAGCTATGGCACTGAACAACGCCTCTAGTTATGAGGGCCCCGTCATTTTTGGCTTCATCGTAATACAAATACAGAGCTGGCCAAATGAGGCGATCTACATAAGGACCAGCTATGGTGTAGGGTTTATGTGTAAATTCATCCACGCCATCACCATTTTTAGGGGGTGGGCCAAATTCCATGGTTGGTTTTTTATCAAGCATGTCATTACAAATGTTGATACACTCATTGCTATAGAGAGTAAAATCTTCACTTTCAAGGATCGTGTTACTTAACTGGTCTTTAAATTGATTCCGTAATAAATTTATCTTATCCTCATTTGAGGAATCTCTATTTTGCAAACACATTTTTCGTAAGTTTAATAATATATTGAGCAGTATGGTTGCGTTACTTTCATCCGTACTTCCTAGTATTGAATCGTTTAATTTAAGTAGAAGATAAGTCCACTCGTTCTCATATAAGGTAGCAAATCTTTCAGCAACTTTCCCTGCTCTATTCGGATTGTTCAGGTCTGCTATGGCAGGATTATTTTCTGAAAGCTTCTGACCCATTTGTAGTGAAAGTAATGATACTATAGTTTCCCTTCTATTAGCCCAGTACTCTAGTCTTTTTTTTATATCAACCTCCATAGTTGGTGCAGGATTATTGTCATAATACGTCCAGTACCTCTCCGTATAAGTTGACTTTTTTTGGATATTTTTAGATCTTTCCTCGAAATCTATTACTTTGTCTATATCCTCTAGGATTTGAGGATCTGTTTCTTTGCACTCGCTGTTCAGTTTAGATGCATCTGTTTGCATCATCGGTTTAGGTGTATGTACGTTCATAAAATTGGGCGTCTTTACTGGCAGTACATTTCTTAATGAAATGGCAAAAAAACAGTTTTCATGACCCTTTTCTGCATTGATAATATCAACAGTAGGTATTATTTTACTGGAAAAAAATGTTTTAATCGCAACAATTAAACGTCCGAAGCAATGAGATCTGTAGTTTTTATGTTCCTGTCGAACCTCGATGCGGAATGAGTAAGCAACTCTGAAACTACAATGCACATTTCCATCAATAATTTTCATTTTTTAATACCTCTGTGTTTAGAATCGTTTAAAATTGTATTGTACATAAAATAAATAATTATTTCACATATATCTAGCTTTGTCTAGAGTAGAACGTTGACGATTTTTTATAAAAAAATCAGAAAGAAATATAATATAATTAGGATGCTAGGTGTTTTATCCATTTCCATTATTAGACTGTCTTCATTGAAAAAGTTCATTATTTATTTTTTGAGTGATCTTCAGGAAGTCTTTTATAGTTGCATCAATGTCTGTATTCGCAGGGTTTTTATCTGCATCTTATTATTATTTCGGTGTTTTATATGTTGGATGATATTATCGCTTGAATACATGTTCTATTGCCAAAAATAATAAATTAACTCTTCACTCTTGAATGATCCTGTCCGTCCGAAGATAATCTTCAGTAGATAAAAAAATGGGGCACCGCACCATGACCGTTATGCCTACTGCCATTCTGTTGGATCTGGATGGCACGCTGATTGATACTGAGCTGTTCTACCGGCGTATCTGGCAATCGACGGCTGATGAGTTCGCTATTGACCTGAGCGATACCCTTTACCGGAAATTTATCGGAATTCGACTGAATGAGTGTTTTCAGTTGATCACAGATCTCGGCGGAGCCGGTTTCAGTCTATCCCGTTTTAAAGAGCGGTTGAGGCAGCAGGAGGACTCAGGTTGGCAGGCTGGGATTGACTGTAAACTGGGCAGCAATGAACTACTGCAATTTCTGCATAATCGCAAGATTCCCATGGCGTTGGTCACCTCCGCTGGACAGGCGAAAATCTCTCAAGTGATGAATCAATATCATTGGTCAGCGTATTTTCGATTCACGATCTCCGGAGAGGATATTGAGCAGCCAAAACCTGCACCGGAATCTTATCTGAAGGCTGCAAAAAAACTGGGCTTGCCTCCTGATGAGTGCTTGGCGCTGGAAGATTCAAATATTGGCATGCGCTCGGCCCTTGGCGCTGGCTGCCGAGCCATCATGATTCCTGATCTTGATGAACCTGATGCCAGCGTGCAAAAACATACTGAACAACGATTCCCCGATCTTTTCAGCGTCATCACCTATTTATCCAGTTAAAGCGTTTTAACTCTCTCAGAATGAATGGGTTTTTGGGTCAACAGGAAAACCTGTTCAATCAGTGATGAGGAATTTAATGACGTCATCTGGGAGAGTCTGTACTGGTTCTGTTAAACCCAAGCGCATATTGCCAAGGGTTGTCTATTGAGTGGGTGAATGCTGGTGAATATCTTTATAGTTGAGATCTACTATAAAGATAGATTGCCAGCTCTGCTGTGGAGATAGTATCGCTTTCTTTCTCTTTGGCGATATGTTTGATAGCCATCAGTATTGTCTGAGATGAATATAGGTTGCTGCTCATCAATGATTGTGCAGCTATGCTTTGTCGGAGATCTGAATCAGATGGCATAACGAACCTGCTTGCGCTGGTCGACATGAAAGCGATTGTATCGTTGTTTGGATCGCATCGGTTGCCAGAGGGGCGATAAGGTTGATTAGCGTTGATCGTCTCTGTGGTACGAGTGGATGGAGGTATACTTGCTAGAAAGAGTTCATCTGAAACTTCTGTATTTGGAGGAGCGGGAATATATTCCAGCGGGTTGGATAACATGATAATGCTTTTTGGATACGTGTTATGCGTAAGAGTGACTGGAGGTAGACTTGCTAGAAAGCGTTCATCTGGAGCTTCTGTATTTGGATGGGTGGGAGTACATCCCAACGAGTTGAATGACATGGTAATGTGTTTTGGATACGTTTCATGCCGACGCTTGTGAGTGTAGGGACACTGAGGAAAGTGTTTGTAATGTTCTTCATCAGGATGATCAGATGGCTGCCAATTGCTCAGCCCCCCATGATCACTTTGGAAGCAGTACACGGTATCCGTTTCAGGATGCTGGGAGCGTTTAAAGAAAAAACCGGCGAGGGCCATAGTTGTAGGATCTTGATAGGGAACTTTGGCGTGGGGCCAATCTGAGTGGGTGAAACTTTTTTTTCTGGCACTAAACGAGGCATAGCCTGGGTAGTAATTGGTGATGGATGTATCAATATCAGGTTTTGCACGCAGGGTACCGTGAATGGATATGCTGTTTGTATAATCGTAGGGCACTTCTTGTTGATGGGGATTGGATTTAGCTAGTGTGATTAATCTTTGGCCTTCATCGCTTTGTATGAACGGACATTGAGGGCAACTATAAGCATGCTTTAAAATGGGGGTCTCTGTAAACTCATTACCCTTAAACGTTGTAGAGCACTTGAAGCATTGGACGATATCGGGTACCGAGTAAAAGAAAAGCCCTGCTATTACCAGATTTTCGGAAGAGGGGCATTGTGCAATGTTTGGCCATTGAAAAATGAACGTTGCCATTCGTTCATAGAAATGTTCGAATTCCGATTTGTCGAGCTTGATCTTCGGTGTTGCGTTCAGCTGTTGTATGTCTTTATAGATGGTTTTGTATTCAGGGCTGTCTCTATATGCAATCCAGCCACAACGGGGGTAGAAATAGGTATGTTCTTTGGCTACATCGTCAGCGTACAACCAGCCATCCGCTTTATTGCCACAATGAAAGCAGTAGATGCCAGCTTCCTGGTTAATATATGAATAGAAAAAGCCTGCTTGTGCCGTATCATCCAATGTTTTATCAGATGCTCCCCATAAATAATTAAAAGCACTTAATATTTGTTTTCTAGTGTGGAAAGAGTCATAAATAGGAGTAACCGGATCACTCATATCTCTTGATGGCTGAACTCTTTTCGTTGTGGATATAATGTCCGTATCATCGGTTTGATTAGAGGTGTTTCTTGCTATTATTTGCTTAGCTTCGTCGCTGTTAATGTAACTACATCTTGTTCTGAATTTGCAATGTAAAAGCATAAAGTTGACATTAAGCGTAGGCCATCTCTTTATTCCAAAACCACAACTGTGACAGAGAATGTGGTCTTCTGAAAAAAACTTAAAACAAAAAAATCCTGCCTCTGCCAGCTGATTTGATGACGAGTTTTGATAGACGAAATTGTCTTCCATAGGAAAACTGGCTTTTCTGGCGCTGTAGGTTTCATAGTGCGGATATATATGCTTTCGTAAAAAGGGTAAAGTGTTTTCTTGATTGAGGCTGTTAGGAGCTACTTTTGTTAGTATAACGGGTAGATTTGATTGGTTCGAATTAGACAAATTTTCGGGAGTCATTAGAGAAAGCCGACATATATCTGATTGTTGTTGTTGAATATTTTGTTGTTGAATATTTTTAATGAACGCAGGACCCTTGATATCATTAAGAAATGAACACTCAGGGAAATTTTTTGCATGCTCTTCATCGGGATTATCATCCTTCTGCCAAGTATGAATAATACCACCACAAAAGAAACACTTAACCCTATCTTGCTTATTGAGACACCATAAGCCTGATGTTGCTAAAAGCAAGGGCGATGGTTTGTTAGTGCGAGACCAGTTGGTGAACGTGGCCATCCTGGATTCAAGCGTTTGATATTCTGGATATTTAGGCACTTTATGATATGGGTCGTTAATATAATTACAGCTAATGTAATGGAAATCGTTCGGGGTGTACATTATATTCCCGTCACAAAAGACCTCTGCTATTGAAACGGTTCTGTGGCATAGCGTGCAATGAATATCGTCTTGATGAGTGCCAAATAATCCTTGTGTTGACAGATACTCAAAAAAAGAAAAATGATCTGAAGATAAGTTGGGCGAATTAGAATGAGATGCATGTTTTTTTTTAAAAGCTAAGAGGCAGAGTGTCGAGGTTTTAGCAGTATGATTTGAGGTTAACTGTGAGCAAGTGAAACCTAAATTGCTTGATATAGCGCAATTTGAGTGAGAATTTCCTTCGATATGCATGTTATCATTACCTTTGTGTTGGGTGGTGTTCATAGTGGTTAATAAAAAGGGTCTCGGCGTTATTAGCAGGGCAAAAACATGAACGTTATTTGAACAGTCAAACGGCCTGAAAACCTGTAAAATGGCGTCTTTTTCCTGATTCCTGAGGCGCTAATGTCTGAAAAATCTCTGTTTTTCAAATTTAGTACACTCACTGATCCACGTGATCCAAAAAAACAACCCACATCTTGGCTGAAATCATGTTTATATCAGTCTGTGCGATTGCTACTGAGAACTTGGCTGTTGCAAGACCGGTGACTCTAAATCTTCTCAAACTGGATACTTCTGTTAAGGCAGCTATTAAGAACAAACGAAAAAATTGTGGGTGGTGCGAAAACTACATGATGAAAGTGCTTGGACTGATTAATATATGATCATGTTTTTCCCCTGGCGTTATTAGAGGTAAGTCTAAAAAAAATAAGTCTAAAAAAATGTCAACAAAAAAATGTCAAATCACCGAAATAGTTTGACATTGATGGTTGTGAATAAGTTCAAATAAAAATAAATATGACGGTAATCACTGTTTAATCATTCATGACATCAGGTGAATACCATTTCTTTCAATGGTAATTAGCCGTTTTTTATAGAGTGCGCCGATCGCCATTTTGAAGGTGCGTTTACTGACAGAAAATTGTTGTTTGATTAGCCGGGGATCGCTTTTATCATGTAGCGGCAAAAAGCCCTGATGGCGCTTCATTGCCCCCAGAATGTGTTGAGTCAACTCTGTCATACCGATCTTGTCGAAGCCGGGTTTGGATAAGCAGAGGTCAATCTTCCCGTCAGGGCGCACTTGTTTGATGAAACCGTCGATTCGGTCACCGTAGCGAACAGACGTATGAATATCGCTGTGGAAAATAACTCCCCAATGCTTACCCTCGATGACTGCGGTATATCCGAGCTCTGTACGATCAACCACAAGCAACGAAACCGCTTGTCCCTGACGGTATCGTGCGATCTCGTTATTAAGGTGTTTATCTATTTTTGAAGAAGCAACAATACGGTGAGTGCGGTCATCCAAATATACAAAGACAATATAAGTACTTCCCTTGACCATTTTCAGCTTTTGCTCACTGAACGGCACCAACAAATTTTTTGGTAAATTCCAGTCCAGAAAGGCACCGATGGCGTTCACTTCTACCACGTTTAGACATGCTAGCTCGCCAACCTGTGCCAGCGGCGTTTCCGTGGTTGCAATCAATAGATCATCGGAGTCCAGATAGATGAAAGTATCCAGAACATCGCCAATCTGCGTACCTTTAGGCACGTAGCGTTTGGGGAGCAGGATCTCAGAAGAGTGACCGTCTAGATAAACGCCAAAGGGTGCTTTACTGGCGACCGTTAACCGATTGAGGCATCCCACTTTTACCACGTTTTCAAGCATGTTTGCATCTGACTCATCTACACAGTAACTTGTCAGTATACCATGGGATATATGTTAAGTCTTGACGCTAGTTTAATGTTATGTCACCATGCTGGCTAATAACTCTTGTCTTGTATTTTGCGTCCTGTAGTCTTGAGGTTAACGGTAAAACAACCTGATCTGGGTTTATTATTGCCGCTGGGTTTTTACTAGTTGGCAATTATTATTACAACGTATAATGGAACTCAATGCCCGATTCGCTGATGCTAATTCGAAGATTTAGCGTCTATCATCGGTGTACTCCATTTAGAACCTCTACCGATAAAGGCTCCAGTAGCGCCACATTTATGATGCAACAAACAACACTTAAACAGATTCTGGCGGTGCTGGTTTTAGGCTCGACATTGCTGATGGGCTGTAGCTCACTCTCATCCAGCACTGATGCCTCAGTTACCGCTATTCAGAATCTGCCAAAAGCAGGCATTCCTTATGATAAGTTCATGCTCGACAACGGTCTGACCGTGATTGTGCATGAGGATCGCAAAGCCCCTGTGGTGGCCGTCAATATCTGGTACAAGGTCGGTTCCAAGGATGAGAGTGTCGGTAAAAGAGGTTTCGCGCATCTATTCGAACACCTGATGTTCCAGGGATCCGAAAACTACGACAACGACTTCTTTCGGCCTTTAGAAGAGGCCGGCGCTACCGACCTAAACGGCACCACCAATACCGATCGAACCAATTATTTCGAAACTGTACCCACGTCGGCGCTGGATATGGCACTGTGGTTGGAGTCTGATCGGATGGGTCACTTCCTCGGCTCTATCACCCAGGAGAAGCTGGATCAACAGCGTGGCGTGGTCAAAAATGAAAAACGCGAAGGTGAAAACCAGCCCTACGGTAACGTTTTCAATCGCATGGCTGAGCAGACCTTCCCAGAAGGTCATCCATATTCATGGCCTACGATCGGCTATATGGAAGACCTTGATGCAGCCGACCTTGACTTGGTGAAAACGTGGTTTAAGACCTATTACGGCCCTTCCAATGCGGTGTTAGTACTGGCCGGTGACATTGACGTAGAAACGGCGCGTGAGAAAATCAACTTCTACTTTGGTGATATTCCCGCTGGTCCGCCACTGACAAAAATGGGTAGCTGGACGGCCAAGCGCACCGAAGAAAAACGAGATTTCATGCAGGATCGTGTTTCTCAGGCTCGATTGATGAAAGTCTGGAATACCGACTCGTCGCTAAAAAGCTCTGATCTTGAATATCTCTCGTTGGTCTCTGATGTGCTAGTCGGTGGCAGGAACTCTCGCCTCTACAAACGTTTGGTACATGATGAACCGTTGGCAACCTCCGTCAATGCATTTGTTTATGATCGACTACTGGCGGGTCAGTTTGTCATCGTTGCAGACGCCAAAGACGATGTCAGTTTGTCCCGTCTTGAATCTATTATTGATGAGGAGATGGAGAAACTCTTCAAAAAAGGTCCAACGGAAAAAGAGCTCCAACGGATCAAGTTCAATTATGCGGCGGCCTTTGTGCGAGGTAGTGAGCGAGTCGGCGGCATGGGCGGAAAATCTGACATTCTGGCTCATGGTGAAGTCTATTTCGGTGATCCTGATAATTACCGAAAAAGTTTCGACATCATACAGGGTGCCACGTCGAGCATGATTCGCAAAGCGGCTAAAAAATGGCTCAGCGATGGTGCCTATGTACTCGAAATCACTCCATACCCCGCCTATGAGCAGGCTGAGACGGGGGCTGATCGCAGTCAAATACCGGCGAGCAATGATGGCAATGTTTCACTCTCTTTGCCGCCACTGAATCGTGCCACATTAAGCAACGGTCTCAAGGTGGTGCTGGCGTCTCGTCATCAGACACCGGTCGTTAGCATGGAACTCCAGTTTAATGGTGGTTTTTCCGGACGCCTTGGCAAGCCTGGCCTACCGAATCTGACCATGTACATGCTGGATGAAGGCACGACAGAAAAAACGTCGTTGGAGCTGGCTGATGAGCTGGACACCATTGGTACCACGCTAAGCGTCGGCGGTAGTTTCGATACATCGAGTCTCTATTTAAATAGTCTGACAGTCATGTTGAGTAAGTCTCTTGCGATCATGTCTGATGTACTCACCCGTCCTGCCTTTCGTGAAACGGATTTGGAGCGCTTGCGTAGCAATATACTGGATGGCATCAATCAGGAAAAAAACAGTCCGCGCAGTATTGGATATCGTATTCTGCCGAAACTGCTTTATGGGTCAGACCATGCCTATAGTATGCCTTGGCACGGAAACGGGACCTTGGACTCCGTTTCAGCCATTGCTCGCGAGGATCTGGTCGAGTATTGGAAAACTTGGATTCGTCCTGATAACGGCACATTGATTGTGACTGGCGATATCACCATGGATGCATTATTGCCTGAACTGGAAAAAGCATTTTCACATTGGCAGGTTCCGAATAAATCATTGCCAGAGACAACGATTGGTGATGTTGCCAGCCCTGACAAGGCAACGGTTTACTTGATCGATTATCCCGATGCCAGTCAGTCCACTATCGTTGCCGCCCAGCTGGTGATGCCAGTGAATGATGACCGTGCGCTAGGATTCAGTCTGGCGAATGATGTCATCGGCGGCCAGTTCACGTCCCGCTTGAACCTGAACTTGCGAGAAGATAAACACTGGGCTTATGGTGCCTTCAGTTACTCTCGCAGCGCGCGTGGCCAACGTCCTTATATGGCACTTACATCGGTTCAAACGGACAAGACGGATGCATCGATGGTGGAAATATTGAAAGAGTACCGAGAATTCACCAGTAAAAAATTGGCCACTAATGAGGAGCTGGCCATGGTGAAAACCAATCGGGTCAACCAGCAGCCAGGTCGTTATGAAACCAATAGTGCCTTGTTGAGTTCTATTAGTTCCTTGGTTGAATACGGCCTGCCAGACAGTTACATGTATGATTATGCGGACCGTGTGAAAAATATGGATAATGAGACGATTCGAGAAATAACTAAAACCTCATTACAAACGGATCATTTTACTTGGCTGGTGCTTGGAGACCTTAGCAAAATCAGGGAGGGTATAGAAAAATTGAATATCGGCCGTGTGGTGGTACTGGATAGGGATGGTAACCCTGTTGAAAAATAGCCTTGGCTAGCGTCTGTTTAAATATACGATCTCATCAAGTTATCTCCTGTGCCAGCATCGTTGTTGTCTCAGGGGGCTTGGTGTCGTGATGTCTTTGAGTTGTTCTTCACCGGAGGATGATGATCACCCTTATTCTGAGGCGATACTATTAACAGAGCATAGGGTTTGGTTGCGTGTTGGTTGCTTATTTATGCCATAGCTGATGAAATTACAGTCTCACTTATTTGTATTAGTACCGCAAAAAATTCAGATTTCATAATGTTATAATATCTAATCACTATGGTTAGTTCAATGTATGGTTATTTCGATTACCATGAACCAATAGGTTTGTGAGACAGCTAACTAAAGTCTCGGTAAAATATGGAATAATAGCGTGTTTTTTTTAAAACATGAAGATTTAATAGATTGAAAACATCGAAACGCTTATTGATCACAAACTAGTTAGTTGTTATTTGAATGACTCGTCATTTAAGAATGGCAAGCGATATGAAGTTATTAAAATTAAAATAAAGCGACATGATAGCTATATATTCTATTTAATATTATTAAAAACAAGGTATGATTATGGACAGTAATGTAAAAACAATATCGGGAGTGACTAATAATCCTTTGTTGGTTAAAAATAGTGAGAGTCGTGGTGTAACCTCTGGCTCTTTCAATGGTCAAAAAACGGTTCGTCAGGATGAAGTAGATAATCGCATAATGTGCTTTTCTCGTGCTAGCGAATTGCCTCCTGTTGGATCCATTAAAGACCATGCTGTAAGAATTGGAGTTGTTGGATTACTTCTCTTGATTACACCTGCTGTTAGCGTTATCACAAGCACAATAGGTGTATGCCTGTGCGGTATGTGGTTCGGCATTAAGATGCACACAATATGTGAACGGAATCACTTAAATAATGACATGTTCAAGAATATAGCAGCGGGCAGTGCGGGTTTAGTTGGCGTTGTGATTGGCGCTGTATGTGGTTTTGTGGCAGGCGTAGTCATGATGGCCACATGCATTTTTATGATATTACGAAAACTCCCAATCTTCAGTAAGGATGAAATACCAGCTCCGGTTCGTTATGAATACGAGGCGAAAGTGCTTTTTGAAACAGCTGGGTTGAGTGGAGCTACACTGGCTGAATATTGTCATGAAGAAGGAATTTTTGTTGATGACGTCATGAAGTGGAGGATGAAATGTATCACTAGTCGTAATATCAGCGGTATGCTCAAGTGCAGGCTTATGTTGATGTTGCTGGCTAAATATAAAGAAAACAAGGACGCCGCTGAAAATCTGCGTCGTGAACTCCAGCGCCAAAATGCGATCTTAAAAACTGTCCAAGTCATAGTGAAACGTGTATGAATAGTGGGCGATAGATCTCTGAAGGGGCAGAGGGCGATTGATCGCTCTTCCTATGTGAAGAGGATAATCGCCATTATTCGGTCAACACTCTGTTGAAGCTTGTGTTGTGGGGAAAAATGTTAAACGGTGGTGAAAAACGGTGTTAAAATGCTCCATGCTGATCTCCTTGTGGGGGGTTGGAAAAACTGTTTCAACAAGGGCTCTTCTGTCATATCGAACGGGGTCAAGGCTTCTTCAGGTACCTTCTGTTTTTTTAATTGGATAGTCGTGATCCAGCCAATGCCAGGAATGCTAGGAATGTTAGGTGCGTATTATGATGGATTTTGTGGGGTTTTTAGAGAGTCCCTAATGCCGATCTGTTGATTCCCTTCAGAGTTTTTTATTCATGGTTTCAGAGAGTTTCGATCAGCGCTTCGGCGGAATTCGTCGTCTTTATGGCGTTGAGGCGACCGAGTTGCTACGCCGCATTCATGTGTGTGTGGTTGGCGTTGGCGGTGTTGGCTCTTGGGCTGCAGAAGCATTGGCTCGGTCGGCCGTTGGGGAGATTACCCTGATTGACCTAGATGATATTTGTGTCACCAATACCAACCGTCAGATTCATGCAATGGCTAATACGATTGGTCAGAACAAAACGGACGTTATGGCTGAACGTATCCGGCAGATTAATCCAGAATGTGTTGTTCATATCGTGGATGATTTTGTGACATCGGAGAATGTCGGCCATTTAATTAATCAACGATTTGATTATGTGCTTGATGCGATTGATAACTTCCGAGCAAAGGCGGCGCTAATAGCTCACTGTAAACGGAGCAAGATTAAGATCATTACTACAGGTGGCGTAGGTGGGCAGATTGATCCTCTAAAAATCCAGGTGGTGGATCTGACCAAGACTATTCACGATCCGCTGTCACGCAAGGTGAAAAAACAATTACGCCGTGTTCACCACTTTTCCAAAAATCCCAAGCGACGCTTTGCGGTCGAGTGTGTCTCGTCGACAGAAGCTGCTCGTTATCTCCAGCCGGATGGCTCCGTTTGTCAAACTAAACCGGATTTCGTGGGTTCCATGAAGATGGACTGCGCCAGTGGTTTTGGCGCATCCACTGTGGTGACAGCGACACTGGGTTTTGTCGCTGTCTCACGGATCATTGAAAAGCTAACAACGGTGGGCGTGAGACGCATTAACGATAACGATGGGCTGTCAGTTGAATCTCTTTCACAATAGCCCGAAGACCATTACCTCTTGAGGGGCTGAGGTGGTTCATTAATCTGAGTGCTTCAAAATAGGCGTCCATGTCGAAGGCTGCAATCTCTTCGGGTGTCCGTCCATTGAGAGCCGACAAAATCAGGGTGATCAGCCCGCGGACAATGCGGGCATCGCTGTCTATGGAAAAATAGAGACGCATGGCTGTTTTATCGTAATGATGCTGGAACCAGACAGCACTTTCGCAACCGTGGAGTCGATGCTCTTCAAACCGCATGCTGTCTGGCAGGGTGGGCAATCGCTTACCCAGCATCATGATATGACGATAGCGCTCCTGCCAGCTACGCAAAGCCTGTAGTTCGTTGAGCAGCGATTCAGCAGCGAGCTCGGTCTCATGGGTAAAAGCCTTCGGCAAGCGTTTTGCTGGTGAGCGTGGCCTTGGCTCTGTGCCGAGTGATTGAGTCTCTTTTTGCAGTGTTGATACCGCATTAATAAAGGTCTCTATTTCGGCTTCGGTGTTATAGAGAGCCATGGAAGCTCTGATGGTTCCGGGACGTTTCAACGCAGACATCAACGGCATGGCGCAGTGATGTCCCGTACGTACGGCGATACCCTGTAGGTCCAGTAGAGTGCCGATATCCTGATGATGTAGCGTATCCATGACGAACGAGAGTACGGCTGTTTTTTCCTGAGCTGTGCCGATGATCGTTAGCCCCGGAATTTGGTTGAGCCCGTCGGTTGCCAGGGTCAGCATCCCTTGTTCATGAACGCGCAATTGTTGTGGGTCACAGGCCATCAGGAAATCAAGGGCGGTGGCCAGTCCTAGTGCGCCGACCACATTCGGCGTTCCGGCTTCAAACCGGAAGGGAGGGGGGGTGAACGTTGTGCCGGAAAAACTGACCTGTTCAACCATTTCACCGCCCGTCTGCCATGGCGGCATGGCTTGGAGCAGTTCCCGTTTGCCATACAGTACTCCGATACCTGTCGGGCCATAGGCTTTGTGACCGGAGAATAGATAGAAATCACAATCCAGCGCTTGTACGTCGACCGGGAAATGGGCGACAGCCTGAGAGCCATCAATGAGCACTTTTGCGCCCACAGCATGAGCGTCCCGTATCATATCGTGGACTGGATTGATGGTTCCGATGACATTGGATACATGGCAGATGCTCAACAGGCGAGTCTGTGCGCCCAATTGTTGTCTGAATGCCACCTTGTCCAGTTCGCCATTGCCGTTAACCGGAATGACTTTGAGTGCAGCGCCTGTGGCGTGACAGATCTGCTGCCAAGGCACGATGTTAGCGTGGTGCTCCATGGCGGAGATCAACACCTCGTCGCCTGTTTTCAGCGTGTTCCCTCCCCAGCTCTGAGCCACGAGGTTAATGGCCTCGGTTGCGCCGCGGGTCCAGATGATTTCATCCGTATGGCTGGCATGAAGGAAACGGCGAACGGTATCCCGGGCATCTTCAAAGGCGTGGGTGGCGCGGGCGCTCAAGCAATGTGATGCGCGATGGACGTTGGCGTTGGTGGTTCGGTAATAGTGATTGATGGTGTTTATCACCGCTTCAGGTTTCTGAGTGGTTGCGGCATTGTCCAGATAAATCAGGGGGTAGCCGTTGACGTGCTGCTGGAGTATGGGGAATTCAGTGCGTAGCTCTGTGAGTTCTCGCATGGAAGATCGATGCCCGTATGT
This sequence comes from Endozoicomonadaceae bacterium, assembly GCA_023146365.1. Taxonomy (GTDB): domain Bacteria; phylum Pseudomonadota; class Gammaproteobacteria; order Pseudomonadales; family Endozoicomonadaceae; genus Kistimonas. The sequence continues at coordinate 23,799 of JAGLCE010000031.1, read as the reverse complement.
GTAGCGAATACGTGAAAAACAGCAGTTTATCACGGGAGTTTTGCAGAAATCGTTATGATTGAGGACACCCAGAACAGAAGCGGTTATGCTTGGATGACGTGTTTATTCTGTCACATTCAATCGTTATGGCTTCAATAATGGATTACCGCAAGAAAATCACCACAAAGCGGCCTCGTTCCAGCTCGGTGACGAAAGAGCGAGATATTGTCGATGAGACGGAGAGTAACCGTGGGCGCATTATCCAGTCCTCGGCGATCCGGAGGCTACAGAAAAAAACTCAGGTCTACCCGTTGGAGATGAACGCGGCGGTACGCAGCCGATTAACGCACTCGCTGGAAGTGCAGCAGACCGGACGCTTCATCGCTCGCTTGATACTGGCGAAATTCCGAGAAATTAAGCAGCTGGCACCTCTTGGGTTGGCGGGCATTGAGACCGCATTTGTTAATCTGGTTGAGATGTCCTGCCTGATGCACGATGTAGGTAATCCACCATTCGGGCATTTTGGGGAGGCGGCGATTAACGCATGGATGAAAAAACAGAGTACGACCTGTTATCAAGCAGCGATGGGTATGGCTAAACCCTCGAAGCTGTTTCGTGAGGTACTGTTGCCGGATCTTTACACGTTTGAAGGCAATGCGCAGGGCGTGAGGATTGTTACAACGCTACAGGCGCTGAATCTGACCTATTCCCAGATAGCGGCTCTGATTAAATACACCCGACCTTCCTATCGTCCCCAAGCGTCGTGCGATGCCAGTCTTGAGTATCTTAATCGTAAACCGGGGTATTACTATGCTGAAGAGTCGTTGATCAAGGATATCTGGAACCATCTGGGTATTGATGATAATCATCGTTATCCGCTGACCTATATCATGGAAGCGGCGGATGATATTTCCTACTGCATCGCTGATCTGGAAGATGCCGTTGATAAAGGCATTCTGACCTTGATTGAACTTAGGGGATACCTGAATGAGGAGTGGGATAAGCAAAAAGGGCATGATCAGAACGACTATCTGCCCAACATTATTAAGGATGCGACTAAGCCGGGCACTCCCGACGATGTCACTCCCGACGATTTCATCATGCGGTTCCGGACGCGTTTAGTCAATGATCTGGCCGACTATGCGGCACAACGCTATATCGAGTGCCATGAGCAGATTTTTGTCGGCAGTCTGAATGAGCCGCTGATTGGTGGTGAGTCGAAGCAGCACTTGGCGCTCAAAATCTTGAAGCAGGTGGCGTTGAAACATGTTTTTAGCAGTAATGAAGTGGAAACGCTTGAGCTGAGAGGATATGCGGCGATTCAGGGTTTACTGGACATCTATCGGCCTCTCATGGAAGTGAGTAGGGATGAAATGGCTTTGATTGTCCAGAAGCAACCGAGTGATTGCCTTATAGCCTCACGGTTGTTTCACCGATTGCCGGATCGCTATGTGGCAGTATATCGAAAGGCAACGAAAGAGGTGTCGGAGCGTCAGCACAGTGATCAGCAGGAACTGGAATGGTATTACCGGATGCGTCTGTTGATGGACTATATCAGTGGCATGACCGATGACTTTCTCCTTATGGAGTTTCAGTGTCTTTCAGCTATCTAGGCTTGTTTGGGAGCCGTGTCGTCTGACGCTGATGCACGCCACAGTGGCCGATGAGCTTGGGCGGGAAGGTTATTTAGGGTAGAATCACGCCATTGAATCAACCATGGGAGAGAGTGAATGCCGTCGTTCGATATTGTGTCTGAAGTGGATATGCATGAACTCAACAACTCGGTTGATCAAGCGAATCGAGAGTTGTCGAGGCGGTTTGATTTTCGCGGCATTAAAGCATCGTACCAATGTAAAGACGCAACCATCACCATGACTGCCGATGCAGATTTTCAGCTCAAGCAGATGCTGGAAATTTTACAGGTGAAAATGCACAAGCGTGAGATTGATATCAAGTGCCTGGACGTGAAAGATCACTACGGCTCTGGCAAGCAGGTGAAGCAGGAGGTGACGGTTCAGCAGGGTCTGAATAGTGACACTAGCAAGAAAATCACCAAAATGATCAAGGAAGCCCAGATGAAAGTGCAGGTTGCCATACAGGGTGAGAAAGTGCGGGTTACCGGAAAAAAACGGGATGACCTTCAGGAGGTAATGGCCATGCTTCGGGAAGCCAAACTGGATGTGCCACTGCAGTATGATAACTTTCGTGACTAAGTGTTGGATCGACCATCGTTTAATGACACTGTATTTAATGACACTGTATTTAATGACACTGTAATCGCTGGACGTCGAACCATCATGGGCTTCCCTGTGCCGATGCCACAGCTCCTGTTGTTAATCGCCATAAACCTCATTTTGCTGGATGTTTACTTTGTCCAATCAACTAGTAAGTCGGATACCCGATAAAGAGCCAAAGCAGGCTCGCTCCTGGCGTGAAACCGTTCGCATCAGTTTTCATCCTCGTGTTATAAGCATGCTGTTTCTCGGCTTTTCTGCAGGATTGCCGTTGCTGCTGATATTCAGTTCACTGTCTATCTGGTTACGGGAAGCCGATGTGTCTCGGTCAACCGTCACCTATTTCAGTTGGGCGGCGTTGGCCTATTCCTTCAAATTTGTCTGGGCACCGCTGGTGGATCGATTACCACTACCGATGTTGACCCGATGGCTGGGGCGACGGCGTAGTTGGTTATTGTTGGCACAGTTATCGATTATTGGCTCATTGCTGTTTATGGCAGGGAATGATCCTCTGGATAATCTGATGATGACTGCGATCGGCGCAATTATGCTGGGCTTCTCCTCCGCAACTCAGGATGTCGTGATCGATGCCTATCGCATTGAAGCGGTAGACAATAATTGGCAAGCCATGATGTCGTCCAGTTACATAACCGGTTATCGGGTGGGTATGCTGGTGGCGGGTGCCGGAACGCTGAAATTGGCCAGTGGATTTGCAGGAGGAGAGGACGGTTACCACTACATGGCCTGGTCGTTGGCGTATCTCTGTATGGCAGGCATGATGGGCGTTGGTATCCTGACGACATTACTGATACCAGAACCGAATGTTGACCGTCAGTCCAGCATAGCCGGTGTGTATAGCACGCAAGATTATCTCCGTTTTTTGGGGCTGTTTGTGATCACTGTCGGCGTATTTGTTGGTGGTTTTGTTTTGCTGTCGACGAGTGTTGTTTCTGCTAAAACGGCACTGAATTCCGGACCGTTCATCGGTTTTTTGGTTGAATCAGTGCGAATACTGCTCTGTGTATTCATTGCCTTGCTGACAGGCAGGTGTCTGATAGGCATAGAGCTGGTTTCCAAACAGATGGTACGCGAAACCTATATTGCGCCCTTTACCGATTTTTTCTCTCGGTATGGAAAAACGGCACTGTTTATTCTGATGCTGGTGGGTAGCTATCGGGTAGCAGATATTGTAATGGGGGTGGTCGCCAATGTGTTTTATAGCGACATGGGTTTCACCAAGGATCAGATTGCCAATATCACCAAGACGTTTGGTTTGTTGATGACCATTGCCGGTGGTTTTGTCGGTGGCGTTCTGACTATCAGATTTGGTGTGCTGCGTATACTTTGGGTGGGCGCCTTGCTGGCAGCGGTCACGAATCTTCTGTTTGCACTGCTGGCGGGTATGGCACCACAATCTTTGATGTTGGCGGTGGTGATTGCTGCGGATAATCTCAGCGGTGGCATTGCAACAGCGGCATTTATCGCTTATCTGTCCGGCCTGACGAATCGAGCGTTCACGGCGATGCAGTATGCGATATTCAGCTCCTTGATGACGTTGCTACCCAAAGTGCTGGGAGGCTACTCTGGCTCCATGGTGGATGCCCTGGGTTACCAGACATTCTTTATCGTTACTGCCGTTATGGGCTTGCCGGTGCTGGCGCTGGTCAGTTGGATTATTCGGCTTGAGCGTCGGTAAGCCAGGTGGAAGGTGTCACTTTTCGCCGTTCCACTGGTAGGTTTTCAGAGCGATCTTGTCACCATCAAAGATAATGCTTTCCTGCTCAAGACGTGCTTTCTGTTCCATGTATTTACCGCTCTCTGGCGAAATGGATAGCTTGCCTTTCCTGTTGATGACTCGATGCCACGGCAGGTCAGAGCTGCGGGGCAGTTGGCTGAGGATGCTGCCAACGGCGCGAGCCTGTCGCGGGAGACCGGCTAGTTCGGCGATCTGGCCATAGGTCGCGACTTTGCCGAAGGGGATTTTGCTGACGACCAGCCATATTTTCTGATTTCGGTTCAAAATCATCAAGGATTGCGGTCTCTGTTTATCCGTTGAGTGCTAATGAGTATTATCATGCTCAATGGCCATATTACCAAGCGGGTGAGGTGAACATGGGTGATCGCAGGAAACTACAATGAGAAACATTATGCCGTAGAGTAGGGGGTAATGTCTTTTTAGGTCTAGGCATCATATCCCGATAGTATCGCATTCCAAACAAGCTTCCTAGGAGGCTGTCCTGAAAAACGGCTAATAACAAGATTATTTGATGTTTGTTATTTTATACAAGCAATGAACTTTTTTAAATAATCATAACCCAATAAACGTCATGTTGATAAATACAGGTGCAATGCGATCTGAGATTTATAACTGAGAAAATCGATTGTTATGTTTCAGTCTATGCGTCCGTATTTATAATTACTTTTTTATATCTACATTTGGTGAAATATATGGATACTCAAATGATCAAGTTTTCGATTAAATCCTCATGTTCATATACTTGGAATAAAAATCGTTTCAATAAAAAATCTACGACGATGAATGTCCTTGATTGTACAAGAACGCTCGCCTGTGGAGTATTTCGTCACCACAAAGTTGAATTATCTAAAGTAGCAATAATATACAATAACAATCGTAATACTATTTTTGGTAAAGAATATGAAAATCATATCAATCGGTGGAATATTGAAGTACAGCATCACACTACTAGTTCTCATGATAATTCGAGATTAGAAGATGTCATTACTTCTGCGGACGAGCTTGAAGAAGATATAATTGTGAATACTGCATTCTTACCAGATGATTTGATTGTAAAAACTCTTTTAAACTTGCATACAAAAAATATTTGTGTTAGCAGGAAAGTCAGTCGTCACTGGAAACGACTTATTGATAATAACCATCTAATTTCTCGTATTTTCTATTCTGATTGCCACCCATTTGAAGGGTTACCTGATCGACAAAAAGTAATTGATCGATACAAACTATCAACTCGTCAAAGACTAAAAACCTTTAGTGATAATGGCGCAAAGTTAGTAAAAAAACTAGATATGCTTTTAACTAATAGATTCTTTCCTGAAATATTATTTTTTTACACTGCCAAAATATTAAACAACTCAGAGGTTTTTTTCTGTAAAGAAATAGCTACCATCACGCATTCTGATTGGGTGATTAATACCGTCTTCAGTTTAGATGGAAAGTACCTTAAAATAGGTTCGATGGATAATACCACTCGAATCTGGAATCTTGTTGAGGGAGGGAAATGGAAGGAAGAAATCATCCCCACGCATGAAATCGGTGCATTCAATACCAATTTCATCTCATACATAGAATACGTGAAAAAACAATGTTTAGACGGTAGTCATGTCATCCAAATTAGTGGGCTTGTTGAGGGAGGATGTAAAATCACTATCAATCTTGAATCCGCTATGAGCATAGTCAGAATGAGCCCCGACAGAAAGTACATTGCAACAGTCGCTTATAATGGCTTTGTTAAAATTTATGAGATTTGTTTTAATGGGACATTGAAGGTAAAAGCCACCAGCGAGTGTCAAACAACTGTATACAGTGCCCAATTCAGCCCCGACGGAAATTACTTTGCAGTAGGCTCAGGAAGGGGAGTCCTTCGAATTTTTGATCTTGTTAAGGGGGAATGGGAGGAGCAATACACCCCTAGGTACTACAGGAGCGCTATAGTTAAGGTCTACTTCAGCCCCGACAGCAAACACTTTGTAATAGTCCTTTGTAATAACACCGCTCAAATTTTGGAGCTTGTTGAGGAGACAGTAGTTCCCACTTCTTGTACGACGCTGGTAACAACCGCAATGGCACAGAGTGTGCGCTTAGGGGGCAAGCCTCATCAGGCACTAGAAGCCAGATCAAAAGTGTGCGAGTTAGCAAAAGATAGTGGAGCTACATCCTTTATAGATCAAGGGGTTAAGAGAGCGGAAATTGCTGTTGAGAGGAGATGGAAGGAAAAAGTCATCATCGAGCATAAATGCGATATTGACAAGGTTAGCTTCAGCCCCAGCGGAAATTACCTTGTAACAGCCTCTAAGGATAAAACCGCCTAAATCTGGGAGTTTGTTGGTGAGACATGGCAAAAAAAAGCCATCCTCGAGCATTCTGATAAGGTATTTTGTGCCGATTTCAGTTCTGACGAAAGTCACATTGTAACAGCCTCTGCGGATGGAACTGCCAAAATCTGGGGGTGTGTTCGCAAGAAATGGCAAGAAAAAGCCAGCATAACACGGGCATTAGATGCCAAATTTAGCCCCGAGGGACTTTTTATTGTAGCAGGCCGTAATCAGCATGAAACCAAGATCTGGGTATTAGAAAGTGAGCAAAATAGTAACGTGTTTCCTAGTGTTTCCTGCTGAGGCAGATTCAACACCGATGTCAAAGGTAATGCTTTCCTGCTCAAGACGTGCTTTCTGTTTCATGTATTTACCGCTCTCTGGCGAAATGGATAGCTTGCCTTTCCTGTTGATGACTCGATGCCACGGCAGGTCAGAGCTGCGGGGCAGTTGGCTGAGGATGCTGCCAACGGCGCGAGCCTGTCGCGGGAGGCCAGCTAGTTCGGCGATCTGGCCATAGGTCGCGACTTTGCCGAAGGGGATTTTGCTGACTACCAGCCATATTTTCTGATGTCGGTTCAAAATCATCAAGGATTGCGGTCTCTGTTCATCCGTTGAGTGCTAATGAGTATTATCATGCTCAACGGCCATATTGCCAAGCGGTTGAGGTGAACATGGGTGATCGCAGGAAACTACAATGAGAAGCATTATGCCAGAGTAGGGGTAATGTCCTTTTAGGTTCAAGCATCTATTCCGATAATATCGCACTTCAAGCAGGCTTCCTAGTCCGTCCTATTGTTTAATATGTGTTACTTTATAAAAGGAATGAACTTTTTTAAATAATAATAACCTAACAGATGGATAGAATTAATAAAATAAGATAGATGCCACATGATTCTAACCGTGAAAGATAGCGCTGGTGAAATCGAGTATTTATCATATCAGAATATGACTCGTGTTTAATGACTGTTTTTTTAATATTTTATAGGTGATTCAATGATTAATTTTTCGATAAGTGCCTCATGTTCATATACTTGGAATAAAGGTTGTTTCAATAAATCATCTACTGCGATTAATATCCTTAAGTGTATAAAAACGCTTATCTATGGAGTCTTTTGTAACCGCAAAGTTAAATTATCTGAAGTAGAAATAATATACAATAACAATAATAAGAACACTATTTTTGGTCGCGCATATGGTAATTATATCAATGCGTTGACGATGGAATCACTGCGTATTGTTAAAAGTGATCATGATAAGTTAACCTTAAAAACTGTCATTATATCTGCGGACGATCTTTATACACTTATTAAAAATAAACGTTTTTTAAATGATATTCATTACATAGTGAAAGAAGATGTGAAGTTCGATAGAAAATTCTTAATAGGGTGTGCGTTGTTACCCGATAATCTGACGATAGAAGGAGATCTTGATCTTTCTCATAATCCAGCTATTACGCACCTGCCAGAATATATGACTGTCACTGGCTCCCTTATTCTTTACGGATGTGTCAACCTTGAGAAATTACCCGAGGAGATGCATGTCGATGGCAATGTTAATAGTACTAATTGCTACAAGATTAACTCTATGCCCGTTAACATATTTATCGGTGGCACGCTTTATCTTGCTAATAATATAAGGATAAGCGTGTGCCGTCCCTTGGGTGTAAGCTCAATAGTAATGCCTGCTCTTGAATCAGTGTGAGAATAAATAACGCGGATTTCATTTGCTAGTGCGACACATTGAAAATTGAAGGCCAGTGGGCGAAACTCACGGTCGACTAAAACCCAGTGTGAGCCCACTATGTCAAAAACATATACCCGACTTTATTTTTCATTATTAATGTTCGTCCAAAATCATCATTCCAACCAGAAAGCCATGCTGGATGGTTCTCTTGAGACATCTGAAGCGTTTCATTTTTTCCGTCACATGGTGTGAATTTGTTTTTTATATCCCCATTAGTCTCAGGAAGTATCTTTAAAAGACCATATAATAATAGATTCTATGGACAGTATTCATCCATCAACATATTGAGTGGATAATAATTTTGACTGAATAGCCATTCGTTGATTTCTTTATCATTAAGCCATTGTGTAAATAATTTAACAACAAATTCTTCTGGTGCTTCTATAATCAGAGCTTCTAAAATATACTGTTTCATGGAAGAGTGTCTGTTTTTATGGATATTAAGGTTAGGGTCAAACATCCTCACAGGATCAAAAGCCTTACGATTGCATCTGTTAGAGGACTTCTACCGGTCTGATCACCGTCTTAGATATGGGTGGTAGGGGGGCACTATATTCTCAGGCCGCCGTCCACTTCAATCACTCTGCCGCTGATGTAGTCATTTTCTAGAATAAAGCGGACGGTATTGGCAATCTCTTCAGGTTGACCCATTCGCTTCATAGGAATGACGGACGTCATTTTGGCTTGAGCTTCCGGTTTCATAGCGGCTGTCATCTCGGTTTCAATCATGCCTGGGGCGATGGCCGCACTGCGGATTCCGTAACGAGCCAGTTCCCGAGCCCAGCTGACCGTCATGGCGACGACACCGGCTTTGGCCGCAGCATAGTTGGTCTGACCAAAGTTGCCGGATCGAGCAATGCTGGAAATGTTGATGATAACACCGCCGGTACCCTGTTTAATCATCTGTGCTGCAGCTTCACGGCCACAGAGAAAAACGCCGGTTAGGTTGACATCAATGACTGACTGCCACTGATCCAGCGAAAGTTTGTCGACAATTTCACCCTCCTTAACTTTTACCAGCAAACCATCTCGGAGGATGCCTGCGTTATTGATCAGGGCATCTAAGCAGCCAAAATCGGTATGGACTTTTTCAATCAGGGCGATAACGTCGGATTCGTTAGCAACATTCGCAATGTAATGCTTGGTCTTCTTGCTACCAGCCTCAAGGCAGAGCTGTTCTGTTTTTGTTAATCCATCCTGGTTAAGATCCGCCAGCACCAGTTTGCAGCCTCTTGACGCCAGTGATGTCGCAATACTTCGTCCCAGCCCTCGAGCGGCGCCGGTGATCATGACTACCTTTTGCTGTAAATCCATAACGATATATGACCCTCATGTTTGTATGAAATGTAGTCTATATGCGTGGTTGATAGCTATTTTTATGACTTTCTACGATGTGTCGCATTCGGCGGATCTCATGAATATGGCGACTGCCCATCAATGGATGTCGTCAATGCTACGTTGAAGTTCAAGCGTCTCATCCAATAACTCAACAGAGTGATGAGTACGCTGTAGGGCGAACGACTGTTGAGTAGCGACTGTTGAGTAGTGTACATTGATGTACGCTTTACTGGTAATGGTTTGGTTTTATCCTGTGCTGCCTTGCGTTAAGCTTGGTCTAACGACTGATCAGTGTGGTCAAAAAAAATGGCAATCTAGGATCAATCTTTGCATGACGCCTAGTCATTCAAGGGTTTTTGATGATTAAACAATACAAGGCTGTATCGCGCTCGACTCAAACAATGTCAGGTAGCTATTATTGCTGATTGTCGAGGATTGTTAGATATCCATTAAATAGCACATCCCAGTGAAATATTGCATTGCGACTATATGGCATAATGTTTGGGCCGTTATCTTCATCAACGTAAATGCAGAGACCACTCATATCGATTCTCTCGTCATCCTGAATGAATCGGTCGCTTAGTCCTTGCACCTCGACGACGGGTAGCATCAGATGAATGGCACAGAAAATCTTCATAGCGATCTGGACACCTTCCGGTGGAATCTCGCTGCTAGGGATTTTATATGACTGACCATGAGGCAGTAACACATCTTCACAGTTTTCATTATCGCCGAAATCGCCAATACATATTTTATTAATGAGATATGTACCTTTGTTCTTAATGGTGATATCTGCAAGCGTGTTTGTGGTAAAAAATAGAATTGATACCGCCAATAAAAGGATAATTTTTTTATGATGCTAATATTTTTTATAGTGTAAACTCCATGTTTAGTGATTGTGATACATTAAATGAAATGTTTTTAATGCTGTGGTTATATAATTAGACAAGATATTGTTTTAAAAGTTCATTTTTTCATCTTTTAATTTATTAAAAGCGTATCCTGTCTGTTTCTGTTAATTCAATAAATGTTAAGTGATCGTGATCGATTCAGTCTTTAGTTTCATGCCGAATTTCATATCCCAGCTCTCAGGATGAAATTGCATAAAGCCTCCGTAAGGGTGAAGCGTCAATTCGCCAAAGTAAAACTGATTATCGAGTATGTACCAGTCAATTCGGATAAAAGAAAATTCTTGAGCCAATAGTTTGGTTTTTTCGGTTATCTTATCTAAACAGTTTGGCCTATCGATATTGATCGCTCTAGCATACGGGCCCCATTTAAAAGGCAGTATATTCCACTCTTGATCATAGAAAGCCTGAGAATGATTATCTTGACGATCTAAGTCGACTTGAATGGCTATGATTTCTCCATGTATGCAATGAAATTTATAATCAAAAGCTATTGTTTCATTTTTATTAGTCAAGAGCTTTTCAACTACTATTTTTGGTACTATTTTATTATATTGCCACTCTCTTGATAGCTTATAAGCATTAACTTTTAGCCATGCACTACACTCTTTTCGTAGTTTTTTTATGTTGAGATCGTTATCGCTTCTAATGATTCTGTATAGTCCATTGGCATGGTTAGGCTTTATGATATAGGGATACTCTAATCCATCTAAGTTAATCTCATCATTTTTATTGAATACTCTTAATAAAGGGATTAAATATTCATGACCAATTTTATTCTCTATGTATTTTCTTACTTCGTACTTGTCAACGAAGCGAGCGTACTCTGGTTTTTTATCGTATAATTTAAGCCACTGAAGTTTCTCGTTTAATGTCCTTGTATTTGATAAGTCAAGGGGGTACCCGTGACTCCATTTAAATATTATCTCAGTCAATCTTTTGTCGCTGAACACTGAAAAGCATACTTTTTTATAGAGGCTCACAGGGTATTTGAGTAATGATTTTATCCAAGGGTAAGTTCGATACCATAGCAGTATTTGTTTAATCATTATTTACCTAGTTACTTATGTTTTTAGTTAACTAATCGTTATCTTTTTAACGCAACCGCAACCGCAACCGCAACCGCAACCGCAACCGTTTTAGGCGATTCCTGTTAGCTAGATCATTGGCCGAGCCTAACGCCTTATAGAGCTTCATTATCGATTAGCATTGAAGCTGTCAAGCTGCGTTGTGTCAAGATATTTGTTGTACTCAAGCCTCGGCAAATGATGCATATAAAGCAGATTGCTACGGGAGAACCCCTTCATATCAGGAAAAGCAGTACGCAGATCGTGAGCCAAGCGCACGATTACCTTTGAGCGCCAGCCCTGTGCCGCCTACCTTGCTAAAATAAATATCATTGCCGATCTGCCAGTACAGCACGATCAACTCACGGTTTACCGCCAGCGTTGCACTTTGTTGGGCATGGTGAATTCTATTTTTTAAATCAGTCAACCAGTCACGATAACCTTCTGGCGACTGAAATCTGTTTTTTTAAATACATATTTCGTTTTTATCATTTTTATTGAATTAGATCAGAATTCGTGACTTCAAGGAAAAAATAATTGCCTTAACCCCATGCATTACAAGGCCTAAGAGGTAAAATACACTCTCTGAGTATTCCACTAACTGATAACAAACAAGAACAAGAAATCCGAGCATGGCTTACAAAGATATAAATAAACGAAAGCCGAAATATGAAGCCGACTTAAAACATCCTACCATCTGCTTTAACTTTAAAATGAACTAATATCATTGAGTCATGTCCAACATATAAACAGGAGAGTTGTTTTAATTAACGATAAATAACCTCACACTTACTGATATGAATAGATCGAAAATAGGATGTCAATATGGATGATTCACTCAAGACAACTATTTTATGTTTAAAAGGCCGTAGCGATTATATGCTGTGTGTTCGCCTAAAAAAGAATCAAGGATTAAATTCAATACTCGCGTATTTATGCTCGCTCCCTGTGTTGTTCTGTTGCAGGAGGGTTACATTGGATATGGGTAACCTAAATTTTATTTATAACGATGCTCTTTTTATTGGCTTGAATAAGCATCTATCAAAAAGAAAAATAAGTTGTATAGAGACAGATACAAATGATGCCCATAGAACTAATCTCTATATAGAGAAAGCATTAGAACGGAAGCGATACGACGCTGAACTTCAAGATGAAATAAATAAGCTTCATCAAGAAAAAGCTCATCAATGTTCCATTTGCTTAAATACTCTTTGTACAAACGACAGGATTGCAATCACTTCGTGCTCGCACCAATTTCATGATAGATGCCTTGACAGTAAGATTCAGGTAATCGGCATCTACGGTGGCAAAACCATATATTCAAGAGCAAAACCGTGTCCTTATTGTCGTTCAGAAATAGAGGATGTGACTTACAGGGAATCTTTTATTTTGAGGGCTTGTCGTGATGATGATCTCGCTGCATTAAAAGCTGCCTATAATGACGATCCAATGATTACACGGAAAAAATATAAAACGACAAATGGTTTATCTCATTTCCTAATGACTATCGCAGATCAAAACGGTAGTGAACAAATCGTCAACTTTCTTGCCGAAAGTGAGATCTATAATATTAAGTCAAACGTTGTCGATGCTTTGCCTTTAGTTGCGTCTCTTGAAGGAAATATCTTTATTTTAGAAACAATGATTGACATAGATTCTGATTTTATTTTCAATAAATACCAATCATCAAAGGATAATAACTTCTACTCTCTGATAGAGATCGCACTGCGGGAAAAAAATTACATACTCATCAAACTTTTGATTGAAAATGGTGTAAACATCTATAACAATGGCATAACCCTGCAGACGAAAGATGCGCTTTTCAATTGCGCTAAAGAATACAGGATAAATTTACTTGAATGCCTACTCATCAATAGCTCTGGTCATGATGTTTTTAATCTTGAGGATAGCTCTGGCTATACTCTTCTTCAGCTACTCATTATTAATTCTATGAATGGGGTGGATCAAGGGGAAGATATTGCTAAACTCCTGCTCGAACATGATGTCAATGTTAATCATTCGTTAAGCAAGAAAGGCTCTTCCCTTCAGATGGCTATTGGACAGGGTAAAACAAAAGTAGTTGAATTTTTGCTCAAAAATGGTGCCGACGTTGATGCTTCGACGACGGCCATTTGCTATACTCCTCTTCAACTAGCTTTGCTAAACCATAAGAGCGAGATAGCTAAATGCCTGATCGAGCATGGTGCAAACGTTGAACTTCAGCATAATAACCTAAAGAAGGCTCCCCTTCAAATTGCCGTCCAATATGGCATGACAGACACAGTTAAACTTCTGCTAACAAAGGGGGCTGATGTTAATGTCTCGACGAGTGTCACAAACAAGACTCCCCTTGAACTAGCTAAGATAGGGCATCGTAGCGAGATAGCTGAACTTCTGATCAAACATGGTGCTGATAATAAATCATCTGGCAAAAGCTGATGAAAGGAGAATGGAAGTACTGATTAATACCATTTCCAGTAAATGTCTTACATTGAATTAAGTCATCTATCAAATAAGGATATTTTGTATGAATACTTCACCCCGATTTTAGAAACCAGTTATGCCGGTAATGTTTATATTTTTTAAATAAATTACGGACTATTCTCAGTTAAAAGTTGAATCTTGAGACTCGCTCAGTGTTATTAAGTACGGGAACGGTGAAAGTAATAAAGAAGTCACGGATTAAGGTAAGAGTTAAATATATTACATTAATCACTTGTGATGAGTGACAGAAATGTATCATTAAACAATGAGCCAAATGAAGTTGTAACGTTTCAAACGTTTATAACGTCTTCTAATTCGGTCGATTGAAGTAATATGATCTGAAATTGCCGCGTGCGAGCTTGTTTGAGTGTTATCATTTGTATGCAGAATTGAGATTAGAATACACATTCAGTGGAGTGAACCATGGCTGACAGACGGGAGGCTGCTTCGCAGGCGCGTGCGTTGCTTTTGAGTGAATACCAAGGGGTATTGTCGACCCTGTCTGTATCTATGTCGGGCTATCCCTTCGGATCGGTAGCGCCATATTGTCTGAATGCCGATGGCCAGCTTGTGATCCTGATCAGCCGTATTGCTCAGCATACTTGTAATATCAGTCAGAATTCCAAAGTCTCTTTGACGATTATTCAGAGCGATGTCGATGATATCCAGGCGGGTAGCCGTCTTACTTGGGTGGGGGATGCGGAGGCGATCGAAGATGCACTTGCCGCTGAACGCTATTATCGATTTTTCCCGCAATCTTGCCACTATCATAAGACACATGATTTTGAGTTTTACCGCATTAAGCTAGTACGGGCTCGGTTTATTGGGGGATTTAGTGAAATTTATTGGGTCGATCCTGATGCACTATTGTGTGCTAATCCCTTTGCAGAAGAGGTTGAAAAAGGCGTTCTGGAGCAGATGAATGATGATGATCAAGCAGCTGTTATTCAATATTGCATGAAGGCTGATGAGATCATTCCGGAGGGGGTGGAAGTCAAAATGGTAGGTGTTGATAGTGAGGGTTGTCATCTCCTACTGGGTGAGCGGGTGGTGCGTATCCCCTTCGAAGCGCCGGTCTACACGAGAGATGATCTTCGTAATACACTGATTGCTATGGCAAGCGTATCCTGAATGTCTCTGATTTGTGCGTAGTTTACGGCAACGATAAAGTCTCCGTATTGCTTTGGGTATTCCTGGCTGAAGAGGCCCTACGCACGCCCCTGTAAAAGATAAACCTATAAAGGAGGTTGTCATGCGCTTTGCTTTTTTATCGCTGGTGCTGTTTCCTATCGCTGAAATAATGGTGCTGATTAAAATCGGTAGCCTTATCGGTGTCTTGGTCACCGTGCTGCTGTTGCTGTTCACTGCGTCGCTGGGGATATATTTGCTGCGTGAGCAAGGCATCAGGACACTGCTTCGAGCCCGTGAGCGAATGATGAATGGTCAAGTAGTAGGCCAAGAGATGTTGGAAGGCGTGATTATTGTCGCTTGCGGCGTTTTGTTAGTGGCCCCAGGTTTTATTACCGATACCATCGCACTGATAGGGTTTTTCCCCGTGACCCGACGCTGTATTGTTGATCGTATTTTGGCTAGTCATCAATGGAGGGCTAGTGCTTATAGTCAAACCGGATTTGATCAGTCTAATGCGAAAAAAACTGACCCCTTTGAGCAGAATGCTGAGCGTAGACCAGAGATCATCGAGGGTGAATTTCGTCGTGAAGAGTGAGGCTGACTCTTTTGTCAGTCAGCCTGACTGTTTTTGGGTTTTTTTATTTGCTGGGGTTGAAAAGTGACAAAACAGGCTCAACTTATATCAACAGAGTTAGCCGAAGCAGGGTTAAGCCGACGAGGTGATTAGTAGAAGCAGGTTTGATGGTACTGTTTATTAGCCTACTTGCTTGTCGTCGAATCTTGTGGATGCTACTGTTTATTAGCCTACTTGTCGTCGGATCCTGTGAGTGTGTGAAAGTAGATCAGCGAAAGTACCTCAGTGCAATCGCTCTTCGGATCGGCGGAGACTAGTATTAAGTTTCAGTCTTGAAGCTCTAAAGCGCATGCTGTACGTTTTGTGAACGACAGTGAGTAATATTTTTGTAACAGTTGGAGATAGAGTTAATGAAACTACGTCCGTTACGTGACCAAGTTCTTGTTCGCCGTTTCGAAAGCGAAACGACGTCTGCCGGTGGCATTGTATTGCCTGGTAAAGGCGAGAAAACTAATCGAGGTGAAATCGTTGCACGGGGTGCCGGTCTGCCGCTGGAAAACGGTGAAATCCGCTCAATAGCGGTCAGCATAGGTGATAAGGTTCTGTTTAGTGGTTACCACAGCGATTCCAATACCGTGAAAATTGACAATATTGAGCACGTTCTAATGTCCGAGAGTGACATTTTGGCTGTTATCGAGTCTGAATAAGCGCCTGTCGCTTCGGATTGATTTCAGCTATTAAAACCCATTTAATGGCTATTCGTTGCTGCGAATAGCTTGATTTAAGGAGTAAAATTATGCCAGCAAAACAAGTAAAATTCGGTGATGACGCACGCAGATTAATGCTGGAAGGCGTTAATATTTTAGCGGATGCCGTCAAGGCAACCTTGGGCCCGAAAGGCCGTAACGTCCTATTGGAAAAATCCTACGGCGCAGCAGTCATCACCAAAGATGGTGTTTCCGTTGCCAAGGATATTGAGCTAAAAGACAGATTTCAGAACATGGGCGCACAACTGGTCAAGGAAGTGGCTACCAAAGCGAGCGATCAAGCGGGTGATGGTACTACTACTGCGACCGTGCTGGCTCAGTCCATCGTTAACGAAGGACTGAAGTACGTTGCCGCAGGTATGAATCCTATGGATCTGAAGCGTGGTATCGATAAGGCCGTCGCTGCGGTTGTTGAGCAGTTACACGTCATGTCGATTCCTTGCGAAGACAACAAAGCGATCGCTCAGGTCGGCACCATCTCTGCCAACTCTGACGAACAGGTTGGCCAGATCATCGCTAAAGCGATGGCCAAGGTCGGCAAAGAGGGCGTAATCACAGTTGAAGAAGGCAGTGGTCTGGAAAATGAACTGGACGTTGTTGAAGGCATGCAGTTTGACCGTGGCTACCTCTCTCCTTATTTCATCAACAAGCAAGACAGCATGTCTGTAGAGATGGAGAACCCTTTGATTCTGCTGTTTGACAAGAAGATCTCCAACATCCGCGATTTGTTGCCAATCTTGGAATCTGTTGCCAAAGCGGGCAAGCCCCTGTTGATCTTGGCAGAAGACGTTGAAGGTGAAGCACTGGCGACTCTAGTGGTCAACAACATGCGTGGCATCGTGAAGATTGCTGCGGTTAAGACGCCTGGTTTTGGTGATCGTCGTAAGGCGATGCAGCAGGATATCGCTACTCTGATCGGTGCTGTTGTGATCTCTGAGGAAGTTGGTTTGAGCTTGGAAGGCGTCTCTTTGGAAGATCTGGGTTCTGCCAAGCGTATCGTTATTACCAAGGACAACACCACGATTGTTGGTGGCGCCGGTAATCAGTCTGATATTGCTGCCCGTGTTGAGCAGGTTCGTGCCGAAATTGAGCTCTCAACCTCCGATTACGACCGCGAGAAACTGCAAGAGCGTGTTGCCAAACTGGCCGGTGGTGTTGCCGTTGTCAAGGTTGGTGCTGCGACTGAAGTTGAAATGAAAGAGAAAAAAGCACGCGTAGAAGATGCTCTGCACGCTACTCGTGCAGCCGTTGAAGAAGGCGTTGTGCCTGGTGGTGGTGTGGCCTTGATTCGCGCCCTGTCTGCTATCAATGTCACAGGAGACAACGAAGAGCAGAATGCCGGTATCGCTCTGGCAATACGTGCTCTGGAAGGTCCGATTCGTCAGATAGCGACCAATTCCGGTGACGAAGCGTCTGTTGTCGTTGAGAAGGTACGTGCTGGCACAGGTAACTTTGGTTACAACGCTTCTACCGGCGAATACGGTGACATGATGGAAATGGGAATCTTGGATCCTACCAAGGTCTCTCGTTCTGCGTTACAGGCTGCTTCTTCCATTGCGGGCTTGATGATCACCACTGCAGCCATGGTTGCAGAACTGCCTGATGATAAGTCTTCTGCAATGCCTGATATGGGTGGCATGGGCGGTATGGGCGGCATGATGTAAGTATGTAGTATAACGGTGAGAATGTAAGCTGACATAACGTCAGACTTACATTTTTCATAGACTTTTTAAAATAAATCGCCCACTTTGTGTGGCGATTTATTTTAAGGTGTCAGCTATCAATTTTAATTAATATCATTCTTTAACAGTGCTAATTCTATTAGCAGACTGTCTCAGTTAATCTTTAATGTTCAGATAGACTTGAAGCTTCATCTATTTTTAGACCAGAAAATGTGATCATAGCTTAATAAATACAGTTGAAAATACCACAACATACATTAATTTTTATATTAATAATCAGTACGTTACGTGTTTTTCATGGCCGACTAATTATAGATGGCAATAGCGTTGTTTCAGGATATTGCTTATATGTTTCCCCGTTAGCGAACACTCTCGGCAGTGGCGCCTTTCTGATACCCTTCGTAAGCGATCGCCTGGATCTGATGGCCGGGGTTTTCTGTCGCCACTGTTTTTGCTATGTGGTCAGCCAGTAGTTCTACCGTTGAGTCGGTATCAATCAGGCAGCAGCGATCTGTTGTTAGCGTCAGTTCGAAATAGCCTTGATGAGCGGTATAGCCAAACCGATGATAGTCACGATTCTGAACCGTAAAGGTGTTGAGATGGTCTTCTTTTGTCGCTATATAGATATCGTCCCAGCGATTTGCCCACTCCTGTTCGAGTGTGGTGATGCGTTGACCGTCTAGCAAAATGTGGATGGCGGAACGGTGGCCATGAGCGATACGCTGGCAATTACCTTGGTGCTTTTTCAGGCCGTGACTGTAGTGATACCAAGCGCCATCTATGCTTTCCGGATAGAGACGTAGCTCTACCGAGCAGACGTTTTCTGGCATATTATCCATAATTTTTTGTTCGAGTAATGGCGTGAGTGCTTCAGGTGTGATGCGCTTTAGTGGTAGTAAAGTGATGGCCTCTTCTGGCGCACGGCATTGTATGTAGCCCAGGTGATTAGTACGTAGTGTGACGTCTATTCGGTTATGATCTGGTAGCCACTCTATAGCAGAACACTCTGCAGGAACGAGCAGGACGTGATCGGCATACTGGTCGATGGATTGTTTAATCTGTTTTTTAACATGGCTGAAATCAAAGATCATGCCTTCATTATTCAGATCACCGGTGAGCAAGATATCGACAATTAGGCTTTCACCTACCAGACCCCGCTCAGGGCAGAGATAAGAGAAATCAATGGTGGTCATCTGGTTAACGAACAGGGTGCTCATGGTGTCACTGTACTCGCTGATGGCTCCCTTTATCGAATAAGGGATAAAAAAAACGACATTGTATGCGACTATTGGATCAGGAGCGAATGTAATAGGCGTCGTAATATTGAGTCTGTTGGTTTGATATAATGTCAGGTGATTGAGTGATTCGGCAGGGGGGAAGCATGATCCTTCCGACATATCATAGGGCATTAAAAACTCGAATATAGGACATTGTGGTGCATAACGCCTAGTTTTTAAACAACAGTCACTATAGACAAATAAAAAGCTATAAAGTGTCTGTTAACAGGAGATCTCAGCATAACTCAACTAAGCCGATTATATTCTGATAAACTATCATCATGCAAAAATATTTCACAACACAGCCCAAACTTTTCGTCTCAGCCACTGAGCTAAATTATCCAATTTTTCATAGTCTTGATGATACGGAAGCGTTGTTCCTATATTTTAATTTTTCTAAACAACCTGATCATCTTCATTCGTAAGAAAAACAGGGTCACAATTATTGCTACGCACAATTTATTGCTACGCACAATCAGATGTTGTGGCTGATCAATAATAATAACATTGCCGACAGAATTGATTTTTAAACCGGACAGGAACATCTGCCCCACAGCATTATGGGTTCTGCGGGATGATCCGTATGACTAGGTGTTACTGGCCTGGTGATTTAGAGTCACTGATTTAGAAAGTTATTGGTTGTTAAATATAAAACTTTATGGAATTTTAATATTTTTTTTAGATCTAATTTACTGTGTTGTTTGTTTTTAACTGCTTACAGCGTATTTATTTTAACTGAATATTTTATGATGAAGTGATTTTTTTTAATTTGATCAATATTTCAAATTTTTATGGGATAAATATGAATGATGTAATTAGCTTTAAATTATATGCTTTTCGAAAGAAAGACTTTATAAATAATATGCATATTGACAAAATTCTTGGTAAAAATTGTATCTGTTCTGTTTTTAGATCGGTGATCGTTTTTTTTGTTGGACGTATGGTTTCGTTAAATAAAGAGCAAGTTAATCTAATAATAAAAGACAATAATCTTATGAATAGATTAGAGGAAAAAGGAATTAAAGAACGATTTCTAGCGGTGGTGTCTGGCGAAAATATTGATGCTGATATGATACCACAGATGAATTCGCTTTCTAAATCAATGGATCAAAGTAAGAATGGGAAAGGCCAGTTTGATGGCAATAAGAAGGCAAAAGATCAAAAAACGATGGCACCCGAGGATGTTAATAATGAATCGTCTAAAGCTCCAGAAATGAAGGCGGAGTTCGACGTAACATTAAGAAATGATGAGATGAAAATGTTACATGAAATGAAAGAAAAACACGTGGAATTTTCTATTAGTTTAAGGAAAGAGGAAGAGAAAAGTTTTAAAATTTATGAAAGATATTTGAAAGTATTGGCTGACGACTGTTCGGATGAGATGGCTGCGACCTGGCAGGGTGGAACTACGACGGGTAATCCTGATGATGAATTGATGGTGTCTGAAACTGGCAATTTTTCTGTGCAATCTTCATATTCATTTTTAAAATGTAAAATTGCATTGAACAATGCTTTAAAAGATGACTGTCGTGATTCTGACTCTGTGGCTAATTATGTATTGCACAGTGTTGAAAGATATATAGATAATCAAATGAGAAGTGACATATCGTCCAATAAACTAAACCAGGATATAAAGTGTTTGCGTCATTTAAAATCAGCGGTGTTGCATGATCTTGGCGTTTGTTCTATAGATACATTTGCAAAAAAACTGTCTAGAAAACAGTTTAAGATCTTTCAAGAAGAATTAAGAAGTAAGGTGTTAGATGATGCATTTAATTATATATCCATCTCTTTAAATATGGATTCTTTAATTGATCCAATAATAGAGTCAATAAAAAACACATCAGCACCATTTTGCACATGGCTATTGCCTGATGAAGTTGAATTACTGAGCCGAATCGGTGGTTTCGATAACCTGCATTCTGTTAAGCCATATATGGCCAAAGAAGATAATGAAATATTGGAAAAGATTGACGATGCCAAGACAAAAATACAAAAAAATAAAGATGAAGAAAACAAGAAAAGTGATTCAGGAAAAGTAGGTGAATATGTTGTAAGTAACCTGAATATTATTGATCCATGTCTTCTCGAGAAAGGCAATGAGATATTGAAAAGGATGGAAGAATATAAAAAAACATTGCAAAGAATTAAAAATAAAATCAGAGACCATGATGATCAAGAGGAAGTAACAAAATATAAGAGTGAGTTTTCTTGTTTCATGGATAACCAAGAGATATTTGATCACGTATTGAAGGGTAGGGTGAGGTTAATTGTGAAAGAGTATGCAAAAAGGTGCATTAAAAAAAGTATGGAAACTTTAAGTGAGAAATCGCCTCTACCTGATGCCGTTATTAATTCTACAGCTAAGAAATATCAGCTGCAAAACGGTAGTTCGGATGATACATGGTATTTGTTTAATCCGATAACTGGTAAATTTGTTATGTGGTGTGAACAGGATATATTATTTTTAGAAGGGTGCACCCAGGAAGAAGCTGAAAAATCTTATTCTGAAAACAAGCCGTTGTTATGTTCATATGACAAACTTTGTTTTTTTCCTAAAACTGAGGAAGAGATTAAGGTTAAAGCTAAATCCCAAGCTAAAGCTAGAGGTGAAGATGAAGATTCAAAGGTTGAACTCAAAAAAATTGCTGCACCAGTGATTATTTCAAATAAAGATACAATGTTAAATGTTAGTGCCTTTCTTCCTTTTACAACAAAAAGAATTATGACATATATTAATGAAAACATTTTACGGATACAACAAACATGTGAACGTAATAAACAGTATCAAGAAGAGCTGTTGTGTGTGATCGTCACGGCTACTCAATCGGCCAGAGGTGAGGATAACAACCAGACTAAAGTTGATCAGAACGATAAATATAGTCCTACGAGATTATTGGCGCAATTTTCGAATATTTTTTCAAGCTCATCTTCCGATTTAGATAATAATATAGTATACAATATGGAAGATGAAAGTAAGGAATACCCAGTATATGATGTCATTCAGATGGAGATAGCTAAAATTTGTTATGATGTTGTGGTTGATTATGTTCAGGAAGCAACAAATAGTTTGAATGAAGTAGCACATAATATATATGGAGGGGAAGGTCTGCAGGGTGATAGGTTAAAGAATTTCAAGAAGAATATGTACAAGGTGCGCTTTACATCTTGGGAAGATAAGTGGAATACGAATGATTTGAAGGAAGTGTTGTTTAAAAAGGTTATGGCATCTATGAGTGATATTGACAAAAATAAAAAGAGTAGTTTACTAAACCAATATGTTTCCATGAAAACTGATATTCAAATTCTATATAATGAATTAATGAATTATATAAACGGCACATCAGCCGAATCAGAAACAGTTGGAATTCAGTATATAAAGGAGTACATTGAAAAAATGTGTGATCTGTTTTATAAAATGAAATATCAGGATCCTCCTTTGGATGTTGTGTGGCTGCCTCAAGGGACGACGTTAACCCGCGAGATGATTACAAAATTGAAGTTGAAGGAATTTCGGCGTACTCAACTACGTACCGCTAAAACTCCGGGAAAGCATGGACGCTTGCCTTTGAAGGAGGGGGAGATAGTGGAATTGACTTGTTGTCCAAGTATCTGTTTTTACGGCAAGAATGGTCAGGAGTACGTTGGAGGAGCTGTTCTGACGAAAGAGAGGCTTGACTACGTGCCATGATGAGCCTCTTCAAAGTGTGGTATCCACTGCTCTACCGTATAGCTTCTACGAGAATTGAGTTTGATGATGTGATCCACGTTGCTGTAACGTGCCACCTCCCTGCTAATCAGGGGCATCAGTGCAGAAGCATCTTCATCAAACCTCTGGTGTAAACGACTGGAGGACGGTATTTTCCGAATGCCCATGTAGCGCTTGAATCGCGAATATTTTCTATCGCATCAAAATCGTTTTTACCGATCGCTAAATCGCTAAAAGAGCGCTGACTGTTCGAATCAATTCAATATTGGGAATACCGTGCCTTTTGTTAATAGCGCAGGGTTGGTTTTCTTGAGTGTTGTTTGTTGATTTATGGCATAGCCGATGAAATACAGATCCGCTGTCTGGGTATAAAATTCGACAACGGATTCAGGTAGTATTTATTTAATTGATGCCTATCTCATTAGAAGAGGACTGGAACGGAACGCTAAAATTACATTCGTATCATACGTTTTAAGAGCTCGTTGAAAGGGAGTTGATCCATAGTTATCCTTTAGGCTTGTATCAGCACCCTTAGCGATTAGTATTTTAATTAAATTGATATTTTTATGATCAACGGCTAGGTGCAGGGGAGTCATCTTTACAAAATTCGTAGCATTGATGTCAGCACCGTTATCGATAAGCCAAAAAAACATTTCGTTACTAACCGGATGTTGGATAGCTGTATAAAGAACCGTATATGTCAGACTACTCTTAATATTTAAATCAAGAGGACTTATATCATGCAGAGACTGAAGCAGTTCTAGCTTATTATTTGCAACAATCAAGTGAAGAGGAGTGTCTAGACCGCAGAGACTGTAAATTAGATTGTGTA